>LUYY01000154.1:4245-24074 GCA_001603415.1 Bacteroidales bacterium Bact_07
GCTCATGTGGTATCGCTTACTAGACCCACCGCCACGTTCCACCCCCGACCCATTGCCGGGTCTGGCTTTTATGCCTCTGCTTGCTTATTCCGTTCCATTCCCTCTCAGGGATATGGATTGACTGAGGCCAAAAAAAAACAACGCGACAGGAGACGCGCTCGAACAAGAGAAAGGGCTGGGTTATGGACGTTTTCCACTTTCATCCTAGATGACCCCTCTAAATCTCCCCTGAGAGGGGAGACTTTAGCCCTTCAATAAGGTCTCCTAATTGCTTCTCCCCTCTCCTATCAGGAGAGGGGCGGGGGTGAGGTCAATTCCACAAACAGCGAACAACGTTCCCAGCCCCGTAGGGGCGAAATATTTGTAACCCAATGGCTTCTCTCTCGTGTGTTGCGATGCACGTAATGTATATGCCAAAGAGCAAGGTGGAAAAATTGCATCGCAACTGAAGAGCATGGCAAAGAGCGGTTTCCAAAAAAAACAACAAGGATTAAAGGTAAAGAGATGCTTCGGCGAAGTCTATCCCTATAAAAAATCGGGACTCAGAACGACAGCGTCATGTTTCGCTTGCGCGCAACATGACAAATAAACTTAACTAAACAACAATGATATCTAACTACTAACCCTATCATCAATCCGATTATATCAATTGACATATCTCGAATAAATAAATTTTCTAACTTTACTTAAAGAATTATGTGACAAATTGAAAAAGAAGAACTTAAAACAAACACCTATTCAGCAAAATGCATGAAGGCACCAATATCCACCCATTGAACATGAAAAACATTACTATAAAAGTTGATAGACACCGCGACGAAGAAGTTATATGCTTTATATTTGAAAAGGACATACAACTAATAGAGATACTTAAAACTAAACTCAATGCCCGTTGGAGTGTCACAAAAAAATATTGGTATCTGCCCATTTCAAAGTTTAGTTTACGCAAATCATTTTATGCATTCAATGGTATTGCATGGTTGGATATAAAGAATCTACCGCATCTATCAAACGAAGATGAATCCCAAATAGATATTCTACAAGAAAAAGAAAGATTTGAAAAATGGCTCAGCTTTAAACGTTATAGTCCCAACACTATCAAGACCTATACTGATGCTTTGGTTGTTTTTCTTAATTTCTTTAACCATAAGCCAGTTTCTCAATTAACCAACGACGATGTAGTTTTATTTGTAAACCAATATATACTCAAGCAAAAGTTTAGCTTTTCGTATCAGAACCAAATTGTTAATGCACTAAAACTTTACTTCCGAGAAGTACGCAAAAGTAAAATAGAGGTTGAATCACTACAACGCCCCCGACGTGAACACAAATTACCCAATGTGCTGAGCAAAGAGGAGGTAAAAGCCATACTCCAAGCACCGACAAACATAAAGCATCGCACCATGCTGAGCCTGATATATGCATGTGGACTAAGGCGCAGCGAGCTTTTGAACTTAAAAATTGGCGATGTGGACTCTAAACGCCATATGCTTATTATTCGGAATTCAAAAGGATATAAAGATAGGCAGGTACCTATTTCGGACAAAACTATAGACATGCTTCGGGAATACTATAAAATGTATCGGCCTAAAATATGGTTGTTTGAGGGGCAGAAAGAGGGCGAGCAATATTCGGAACAAAGTCTGCAAAGCGTATTAAAACAGGCTGTTTCGAAAAGTAACATTAGAAAACCCGTAACCTTGCATTGGCTTCGACACAGCTATGCAACACACTTGCTTGAATCAGGGACTGATTTACGCTTTATCCAAGAGCTTTTAGGTCATAAAAGTTCAAAGACTACTGAGATATACACCCACGTATCTGAAAAAAGTTTACAAAAAATTATAAGTCCATTTGATAATTTGTAATATTTCTTTAACTTCACAATTATTAGTATGATGTAAAATCATACATATCCGTCCAATTTAGGAAGTATTGTATGATTTTATCATACCTATAAACAACTTGGTGGCAAGCATAAGAAACCGTCACCGACACAAGATTCGTTCAAATGATAAAGTGATTATTTAATTTATAAATAGAGCCAATATGAATATATTTAAGAAATTATTTGGGAATAATGAATCTGAAAAAACTCCTAATGAACCTCCCACATCGACAGATTCCAGTAGATCTAATGGTGAGAATTTATTTTATCCAATATTAAAAGTAGGTCATTCATCAGCTCAGAAAATTACTACTGCTGATGGACAAATACTTGATTTGCCAGAATCATCTTTACCAGTTTTTCAACAAATTGGAAAAACAGAACTATCAGTTATTATTGGAGTTGACAAAGGTTCTCATTTCGAATGGCTCCAGAATAAACATTTAACTAAATCTGTTGATGAGACTATTAAAGAAGCATTTAAAAATCTAGTTTCAAAGGATAAACTTGGGATAGGACAAATTGAAGAAAAAGGTCTCGAAAATTGTAAAATAGGAATACTTCAATCAGAAAATGGACTTGCATCAAGTTATATTCTCGTAGAAAGTATTTGGGAGAAAATATATTTATTTTGCAACTCGACAGATATAACTTTCATAGTTCCAAATCAAAATAGTTTTATTTTTTGTTCCTCCAGCGATAAAGATTATTTTTCCGCCGAGCTTTTTCTTAATGCTATGACTGAATACTTGCCAAATACTGAGCCTAAACCATTAAGTAAAAATCTTTTCATCAAAAGGAAAGGTGAACCAATAATTCAGAAAGATTGAAAAATGCCAGCCACCAACACCGCATATATTTTATTGGGGTCTAAGTGCTTACTTCAAGGTTTCTGTTCTACTCAAATTTTTTAACGTGGGACAGGAAACTGCTTCGAAATCCCCAACAAAACATATGCGAAACGTTAGATGAAATTATCACTTAAAGAATATAATGAAAAAAACTAATAAAAAATCAGATGTTAAAGCTAAATTAGCATATAAAAAATATCTTGAAGATATTGGTTTTTGCAATGTTCGTATAACAGCTAGCCCCGCAGACATAACTGCAGAAAAAGATGAGAAGAAATATTACTTTGAGATAAAAATGACAAAACAAGCAAATAGCTATTTTNNGATACTTTTAAATTTGTTATTGCAAAAACCGATGACAATGAAGAGAATTTTGAGTTTATTGAATTTACTCCAGATGAGTTTTTAAAATACTCAACAATTCCTCCATTCAAGGTATATTTCAATATTGATTTAAATGATAACAACAAGGTTTCTAAAAGAAATAAGGCATTACAGGCTACGAAAGAAATTTTGGAGGAATTTATTAGTTTTTTTGAAACATCTAAGGATAAGTGATAACATCATCTAACAGCCGATATCTGCAAGGGCTTCGCCACATTCTCCTTCGCTGATGCTACGGAGAACGTCAGATATCAGCAGGCGTTACCTACAATTTAAAACCAAAGCCCTACTTAAGCCTTATTCCCAGCACGGTTATATCGTCACGTTGGGGTTCTTCGCCTTTAAAATTCAGAAATTCATTCAGAATAATGCTTTGCATTTGCTGCATGGGTTTACCGAGTGCTGTAATTATCGATGTATGAAAACGACAGGTGGTGTATTTCTTTCGTAGGGTATTATTCTGATCGGTTATACCATCGGTAGCCATTACCAGGATATCGCCAGGATGCATTGATATACGCCAGTTAGAGAATTCCTGATCCACATCGGGTAGCACGCTACCAATCGATTTTCGATTACCCTTGAGGGTTTGCATGGTATTATCGCCCTTATGGCAGTAAAATAGCGGGCGATTAGCACCCGCAAAGGTTACCACGTATGCATCGTCCGATTTGCGCTCAATAAGACAAAGGGCTACATCCATGCCATCGAAGCTTTCGCTCACATCCTGCCGCAGGGCCTTGTTTACCTCATCGTTTAGTTCAGTAAGAATGGCTGCCGGGGTGTGGTTTTTCCGTTCCACAACAATTTCACTTAACAACCGACTGCCTATTAACGACATGAATGCCCCAGGAACACCATGCCCCGTACAGTCCACAACAGCTACAAAGAGCTTATCGTTTGGTTTTCCCTTGGGTCCGGCCTGTGCAACCCAGTAAAAATCACCGGATACCATCTCTTTGGGAAGGTAAATGAGAAAGTGCTCAAAATCATTTGCAAACACCGTATCCAAATCGGGCAAAATGGCCTGCTGGATGGTCTTTGCATACTGAATGCTGTCGTTAATATGACGGTTACGCTCCTCCAGCTCATCGCGTTGCGAGAGAATTTCTTCCTTCTGATGTTGCAGCAGAATATTTTTTTCAGTAAGTGCACGTTCCGATTCCTTTAACTCCTTGGTTCGCTCATCAACCAACTGTTGCAGCTTAATATTGGAGACCCTTAAAATTCTTGTGTTAACCCTAACAATTACAAATATCAGCAACCCAACTAATATAAGGTAAAGAATGAATGCATACCATTTGAGGTAGAATGGATGGTCGATAGTGAAATCAAAATACTCAATAGGGCTTTCGGTATCCTGAAGGGTTTTTGATTTTACCATAAACCGGTAATTACCAGGCTTAAGATTGGTATACTCCTTGAACCGGCCACTTGTCCATGAGTTCCAATCCTCATCATAACCATCAAGTTTGTATGAAAACAGGAGTTGATGGTTTGGCTGAAAATACGGCGACGAAAAGGATATGATCAGGTCATTTGCCCTGGCTGGTAAAAGCAAGGATTCTTGGATTTGGGAGGCTTTTAGGTCCACAAAAGGCTGCAAGGCACTGCTATCAAATGGACACCCGCCGTAAACCGTACCTTTCTTCTTTGATATCACCTGTCTGATGAATACCCTTGGAATCTGGTTGCCGGTAAACGGCTCGTTGGCATCAAAACGGAACAGCCCATCGGTTGATGAAATCCAGGTTACATTATTGGAATCGGTGTGTACATCAAAAAAAATAGTCTCGGGTATCAGCGTAAACTGAGCAGGGGATCGCCTGTAGGAATTATCGGCGTATTTCGATGCCCTTTCCAGCCTACGGTTGGCTGCAAACCTATAGGTTTCAAACCAAATATCGCTATTCCTATCGCAAGTTAGGATTCTTAGCCCAACAGTACCATTTGCGTACTGAGTCCCCAACATGGTTTCGGGTACAAACGAGTCGGTATCCTTATCGTACCTCGAAAGGCCACCTTCGGAACTGGCTAAAACCAAACCGTTAATGTAATTAACAGCAATATCGTCGCATTTTGGCTGGAATGGCAAGGTGTACCCTTTATACTTTTCTGCAATTAACTCATAGGGATTGATGATATCCAGAAATCCAATACCCTTGTATCGTTGAGTAAACCAAATGTCACCATTTTTATCCTCGGCAACTTTGTAAACCTCAGCAGTAGATTTTAGTAAATAGCCAAGGAATGAGAACTTTCCCTTGTTTTCCTGAATAACTCCTACCCCATCATAAAGGCCAACGTAAATTATTCCCGGATAAATCTTGGATTTAATAAATGAGTATGCATTAACCTTACTATGAGTTATTGGTGTTGCTGTTTTCCCATCAATCCTATAAATTCCGCTCGAAGTTCCGGATAGCAAATGCTCCCGTCCGCTTTCGTCGGAGTAAATAAATAAACCCCACGATAAATCGTTAATTCCATTAACCTTTTCAAAATGCGAGTTTGTCTTGTAATGTACACCGGTATTGGAGGAGTAGTAAATGGTTCCCTTAAAATTTACTGCCGATTGCACAACTCCGCTTATTCCGTCCTGTTCAGTCCAGCTGGTAAGCTGCGAATGGAATGGTGAATATGATATGCCATTGTTAAGCGCCATCCAAATATTTTGGGAGTTATCGGCATATAAATACCAAGCGGTATTGTCCTGCAATCCGGTTTCCTTGCTTATAGTTCTCACAATTTGGCCGTTGCTGTTGATAATAGCAACACCACCGGAGTAGGTGCCAATTGCCCATAGCCCCTCGGCAAGCATTACTCCTGAGTAAATCCTATTAGTGACAAAGAAATCGTCATTCGATGTTTTGAATGGCAACAGGGATTTAAAATCGGATGGCAACGATTGAGTGGTTAAAGCCTGTTTATCGAGCAGGTAAAACCCGTTGGTTTGGGTTCCAACCAGTAGATAGCGATAATTGTATGGAAGAATGGTATAAACCAGCTGCGTTCCAAGAATCTCACAGCCTTGCACTTTGATCAAGGAATCGTTATACAGGTAGGTTAAACCATAATCGCGCTGGTTTATAAAAATTATGTTATCTACAAAGTAGGATCGATGAAATTGGGTTTTAGGCTCCCAGTATTTAACGGTTAAGTCCTTGTTAATTCTAAATAAGGTTTGAAATGTTGAGAAGTAAACGGCATCACCGGTAGGGTAAATCTGCCTAATAAGTCCAGGTTTAGCAAAACGCTCGGGTAATAGCTTAGTAAGGGAATAGAATTTAAGGGAGTTGGTGGAATCGGCAGCGAGGTAGCCAACCTCATCCTGTCCCCCCACCCATACTCTGCCATTCGAATCGGTACCAAGGCATCGGGCAAGGGCGTTGTTTATGGAAATGTGCCGCCAATCGAAACCATCAAATTCTATTACGCCAATATTATTGGCAACATAGATCATTCCCCTTTTGTCCTGCGTAATTGCCCAGCTCTGGGAATGACCATTATACTGCCGATGATGGAAGTTGACCAGTGGATAACGACCAATTTCCTGTGCAAAAAGGCTACTGTTTGTTAATGCAAAAGCAAAAAGCAAACACACTTTAAAATAATACCTCACAGCCCCTTTGGTTTAAAATCATCAGCAATTTATCATTTTATTAGATTTGATGCAAACAAAAAAAGGGTCTTTTTTGACCCTTATACCATTTTAACTGATCGGAATTATTTGGAGAATTTATATGAATACCGGTAAACAACCCGGTAATTATAATCGGAGTAGAAAGCATCAACCTCGTCAATATTCCCCTTGCTGTCAATTTTATAGTTTCGGCGCGAATAGTCCGATGCGCCATCCTCGTACCATTTCTCTTCCAAAAGGTTTCCACTCTTATCGTACTTATAGGAACTGTATAGAATTTTATTTGCTCCGGGTTTAGTCAGGTAAACCTCAACCAGCTGATTCCTATCATCGTATATGTAATCGTAAGTAGCACGTAGTTCACCTCCATAAAACTCTGATTTAGCCAGGAGCACGTCTCCCGTACCATACTTAAATGAAGTACGGCCTAACTCTTTACCGGCGGGCGTTATATTCTTCTCATCAATTACACGTCCCTGGGCATCTATGGTTCGCTCAATTATTTTGTTCAGGGTTTCAGCAGGTTTGAAAATCGAAATTTTCACCTTACTATCAGAATTTTCGAATATCCATTTTTCATCAATAGAGTTGCTTGCTGAGTACTTAGTAATATCCTTTTGTTTTCCGTCAGGAGTGTATGAGTATGCAATGCGGTAAGTAGTTCGCCCATCGTAACCAATCTCAGTTAACTTATTCCCTTTTGAGTCGTAGGTAAAAGCCTGCCGAAAAGCCAGTCCAAAACCTTTACTTGGGAGATCCTGAAACTGCTGGTACTCGATTTTTCTATCCTTATCATCGTACTTATACAAGTGGCGCGAGGCAACTACTCCGTTCGGTTTATAGTTAACCACCTCAATAACATTGCCGTTCTTATCGTATATAGTTTCAACTGACTTATAGCCCTTGCTGTCAACCTTGTCGTTTTGCATACGGTGTGTGTATTGGGTTATAGTCTCAATTTTATTCTGAGCAATTTTTTCCTTGCTCATAAGCTCCGATATCGTTTGAGCCGAAAGGGTTTCAAACGATAAACCAACAAGGAACAAAAGAATACTAAAAGCTTTCATGTAAGAACAGTTTACTTGTATACTTTAACTACAAAGTTAGAATAAATCAAATGATTTTATACAAATTCTATACCTTTTCGGAAAAAGTAAGCTGAAAAATTTATTAATCATCCTCTTCGGCTGAGATGGGAATAGTAACAGCAAGGATGAAGAAGTGGCGGTTGTTCTCGTATGGAACGAAATGGTAGTAAAGCTTTCGTTTTGATTTGCGGGCTATATCAATTAACCCCAAGCCGGCACCGCCTTTCTCGTTGAGTTCACCTTCAACCATCTGCTGCATGAACATCTCCTTTAGTTGGGTAGGGCTGGCATTGTTGAGCTTTTCGAGTCGTTGCTCCAGAATGTGAACCTTATCGTTCCGAACCAGGTTGCCAGTTACAATGTAAAAACTGTCGCGCTCTTTGCCCACCACAAACAAGCCGTTACCAATTTGTTTCTCCTTCTCATCGTAATCGTCGGAGTGTTTGGTGATGTTTTGCAGGCATTCGATCATAATGTGGAAAACCCGTTTACGGGTTGCGGTAGGTACATTCATTTCAGCAATCTTCCTATTTGCCATAAAGGCAAATGATCGCATGATTTGGTGGTTCATCTCACCCTTATATATAAGGGGAAAACCACTCGCTGCAATCTCATTTGCCAGGGTCGATTTTATGAAATAAATGACGCTATCCATCCGTAAAAATATCAGTTGAAGATACGTAAATAATTTTTATACCGCAAAGTTTTAGTACATAAACTTACCCTCTTTTTTTACGAAACCATGCAAATTAATGATAAAATGATTTTTTTGTTTCACGAACCAAATGAATTTATTGCTGCGTTGAACATCTGTTTATCAAAACTCATGCCTACTTTACGTAAATTTCGAGTAAGGTGCATTTCCCTTGAGGCCGGAGTATGATGTCTTTCAGCTCAGCCGGCAAAAGGATGGTTTCGCCCTTTGATAACCTTTCGCTATGTCCCGACTCGTAAACCACACTGCATTCACCTTCGATGCAAAGGTAAATGACAAAGGAATCGAGCATATTGTAATCGCGCTGAATGGCGTATGTAAATGTTAACCTGTTTACGGTAAAGTAGTCACACGAGGTCAACTCACTGGTTTTATTAACCTCATCCTGTGGGTGCAGCTTTGGGTCGCGCACCTTGGAGAAGTCAATCACATCGGCAGCGAGTTCGGTATGGAGGTCTCGAGGTTTGCCTGAACTGTCCACCCTATTCCAGTCAAAAATTCGGTAGGTGATATCGGATGTCTGCTGTATTTCGGCTAAGAGTACTCCTTTGCCAATGGCATGAACCCTTCCGGCTGGTATGAAAAACACATCGCCGGGCACTGCTTTTTCCTTGTGCAGGTAGCTCTCCAGCTTACCTTCCTTTACTGCCCGAAGGTACTCCTCGCGGGCAATATCGTTTTCGAATCCGGTGTAAATAAGGGCATCTTTTTCAGCATCAATAATGTACCACATTTCGGTTTTGCCATAGGCATGATGGCGTTCACGAGCAGTTTCATCATCGGGGTGAACTTGAATCGAAAGGGTTTCGGAAGCATCAATCAGCTTGATGAGCAAAGGGAACTCCTCGCCAAACCTCTCGTAAAGGCTTTCGCCCACAAGGTCACCCATGTAAACCTCAATCAGCTCATTCAATGTGTTCCCGGCCAGAAATCCGTTCTGCACAACCGATACATCTCCATCGACACCCGAAATTTCCCAGCTTTCGCCATACCTCTCTGCCGGATTTGGGAATTGCTTGCCCATAATATTGTGCAACTTGGTTCCACCCCAAATTCTCTCCTTTAAAATGGGCTTAAACTTCAATGGGTATAGTGTATTGCTCATCGTTATCCGGTTATTTTTGTTAAAATCTATTTAATTAATTAACTTGCTTTACTACTTTTGCAAAGGTAACACATAAAGTTGATACAATGCTTATAATAGGTATTGCCGGGGGTACCGGCTCAGGTAAGACCACCGTGGTAAATAAGATTATCGATCTGCTACCCAAAGGTGAAGTGGTTGTCATTCCACAGGATTCGTACTACCGCGACAACTCGCATTTGCCATTGGAACAACGCCAGGAAATGAACTTTGACCATCCCGATTCAATTGAGTTTGAGCTACTGGTTCAACATGTTAAAGATTTGAAAGCAGGAAAATCGATTGATCAACCCATATACTCATACCTCACTTGCGCCAGAGCACCTGAAACCATTAAGATTGAACCACGCCATGTGGTAATTATTGAAGGGATTCTGATTTTCACCTGCGAGGAACTGAGGAACCTTATGGATATCAAAGTTTTTGTTGATGCCGATGCTGACGATAGGCTGTCGCGTGTTATTGCTCGCGATATTGTCGAACGTGGTCGTTCGGTTAACAAGGTACTTGAACGCTACGAAAAGACGGTAAAGCCCATGCACCTGCAGTTCATTGAGCCTACCAAACGTTATGCCGATATCATTGTTCCCCAAGGTGGAAACAACTCGGTTGCCATAAGTATCCTAACCTCTATTATCGAAAAAACATTGCGTTCGCATAATCTGCTTTAGCCATGATCACCGATGTAAAACTTGATGAAATCCTATTCCTCGACATTGAAACTGTTCCGCAATACCCGGAATACAATCAAATGCCCGGGGAATTCAAAAAGCTTTGGGATAGGAAAGCAAAAGCAATAGCCCGAAACGATGAAACCCCTGAGGGTATATATGAACGAGCAGGAATTTATGCCGAGTTTGGTAAAATTATATGCATATCCGTAGGTATAATCGTCCCATCGAATGGCAACTTCTCTTTCAGGGTTAAATCGTACTTTGGGGATAATGAGACCGAATTGCTTATCGGCTTTGCCAACATGCTTAATAGCTTTACAAACCGTAAGCCAAATCTAAACCTTTGCGCCCATAACGGTAAGGAATTCGATTTTCCTTACATTGCCCGCCGAATGCTTGTTAATGGTATTAAAATCCCCGATATCCTAAACGTTGCCGGTAAAAAGCCCTGGGAAGTTAAGTTCCTCGATACCATGGAACTTTGGAAGTTTGGCGATATTAAGCATTACACATCGTTAAACCTGCTGGCATACATCTTTGGAATTCCCTCGCCAAAGGATGATATTGATGGAAGCGAGGTGGCTAAGTGTTACTACGAGCTGAACGACTTAAACCGCATTGTTACCTATTGCGAGAAGGATGTGCTTACTGTGGCGCAACTACTATTAAGGTATAACGGCTTCCCAATTATTCCTTCTGAAAACGTTAGCCGCTCAGAGGTTTAGCCTAAAAACCGCTTTACGGCCGATAAAAACATTTCGGGTTGTTCAGCATGTACCCAATGCCCTGCATTGGGAATGCTTACTACCTGGCTTTTAGGGAAAAACTCCTTCAATCTACTTACCTGAAAAGCGGGTATATAGTTTGAACTCTCACCGCGAATAAACAGTACATTGGCTAATGATGCCGACGTTTTGTCAACCTCAACTCCAAGTAACAGATGCTCCAGATTGTTTTCCAAGGCATTGAGGTTTATAGACCACTCAAAACCCTCGGCTTTCCTTTTAAGATTTTTTAGTAAAAAATTCCTTAGCCTTTGGTCGAGGTGGTTGTTCTGTAATATTCTATCGGCCTCTATTCGCGATGTAATGTTTTCAGGATGAACTGTCCTTAAAGCCTCAATAATACGCATATGTTCAGCATACGCTGAACGGAACCACTCATCTTCAGGGCTATAGCTCCAGGGTGCAACATCAACCACGATTAACTTTTCCACCATCATTGGATATTGCGATTGAAAAAGCATGGCAGCCCGCCCACCCATTGAGTGGCCCATCAGGTAAAAACTATCAAGTTTTAACTTTTGGGTTAGCTCAAGCAAATCGGCCACTAAAAGCTGATACGAATGATGTTGTGAATGGGGGCTTTGCCCATGATTTCGCTGATCGGGGATTATTACCGAGTAGTCGTTTTCGAGTTGCTTGGCTATGGTAACCCAGTTATCGGACGAGCCGTAAAGGCCGTGAAGTATAACCAAGGGTTTTCCTTGGCCAAATTGTCGGTAAAAGAGTTCCATTTAAAAACGAAGCTGACGAAGGTACATCTGAATGGTATTTTCCAGCCCGTAGTAAAGTGCATCGCATATAAGAGCGTGCCCTATCGAAACCTCGAGCAGGTTTGGAATGTTGCGGGCAAAGTAGTTCAAGTTATCGAGATTTAGGTCATGACCTGCATTCAGTCCAAGCCCAACTTGAACGGCGGCTTCCGCAGCCTTTACAAAAGGCTCTATAGCCTTTTGGGGATTTTCAGGGAAATGGGTAGCGTAAGGCTCAGTGTACAGTTCAACCCGGTTTGTTCCGGTATCGGCAGCATGTTTTACCATTTCGGGATCGGCATTAACAAAAATGGAGGTGCGTATCCCATGCTCCTGAAAGCGGGCAATCACCTTTTTGAGAAAATCTTTATTGGCAACGGTATCCCAGCCGGTACTGGAAGTAAGAGCATTGGGTGGGTCGGGCACCAAAGTAACCTGGTGAGGAACAACGCTAAGTACGAGCTCAATGAACGACTCCGAGGGGTAACCCTCAATGTTAAACTCTGTGGTTATTACCGGGCGGATTTCACGTACATCTTGATAACGGATATGACGCTCGTCGGGGCGAGGGTGAACGGTTATACCTTGAGCTCCAAAACGCTCACAGTCGATGGCGGCTTTAAGCACATTGGGAATATTTCCCCCCCGAGCATTGCGCAGGGTGGCAATTTTGTTTATATTTACACTTAGGCGTGTCATTGCAATCAAATTAGTTTAACTTTGTACAAAAGTAATCGTTTTTTAGTGAATTTATGGTAGCCAAGGATATGATTTCGGATGTTATTCCTCCACTCAAAACTTCCGATACGGGGATAACGGCTTTGAACTGGATGGACATCTTCAAGGTGTCGCATCTCCCTATTGTTAACGATAAGGAATTCCTTGGCCTAATATCGGAAAACGATATATATGACCTTAACATGCCCGAAGAACCCCTTGGCAACCATCAGCTTTCGTTGTTGCGACCATACGTAATTGAAGACCAGCATGTGTTTGAGGTAATGGAAGTGCTATCGCGCCTAAAGCTATCGCTGGTTCCAGTGCTCGATTACTCCAAAAACTACCTGGGAGTGATTACCTTAATGGAACTTTTGCATTACTTTGCCGAACTCTCGGCTCTTAGACACAAAGGCAGCGTGTTGGTAATTGAGATGAACATTAACGATTATAGTTTATCGCAGATCTGCCAGATAGTGGAAGGAAACGATGCAAAGATACTTGCTGCCTTTGTAACCTCCCACCCTAACTCAACCCAAATGGAATTGACTCTCAAGCTCAACGTTACCGACGTTACCTCAATAAAACAGACCTTTCTGCGTTATAACTACAACGTACTGGGAGCCTACATGAAGCAGGATGACGAAAGCGACATGCTTAACGACAGGTTAAACTATCTATTTAAATTTTTGGACATATAAACCAATGACAGTAGCAGTTTACGGGAAAAAAATAGATGCAGAGTTTGCGGAGGCAACGCGTAATCTTTTTGCAGCTCTCGAAAAATACCAGGTTGATGTTATTATTTACCTTCCGCTGCTCGATTACATCAAAAATAACCTATCGTTTACACCCAGCATTAGTGGCACTTTCAAATCGCCTCAGGAACTTAAGAATACCGATGTAATGATTAGCCTTGGTGGCGATGGCACTTTCCTCGATTCAATTGCCCTTGTTCAAGATTCCGAAATACCCATAATGGGTATTAACCTAGGCCGATTGGGGTTTTTGGCAACAACATCAATCCCCGAAATTGATAACTCAATCGACTTGCTAATGGCCTCAAAGTACTCTATCGAGAAGCGGAGTATGCTACAGCTTTTTAGCGACAACCAACTTTTTGACCCATTCCCATATGCCCTTAACGACATGGTTGTCCGCAACTCGGTATCAGGTTTACTCCATGTAAATACATACATCAACGGTGACTACCTGAGTACATACTGGGCCGATGGGCTAATCATAGCGACACCCACTGGTTCAACCGCATACTCACTCAGTGTTGGGGGGCCAATATTAAATCCAAACCTATCGGCCTTTGTCCTTTCGGCCATTGCACCCCACCATTTAACTGTTCGCCCCCTGGTGATCCCCGATGATAGCATAATTGAACTTGAGGTTACGGGAAGGAACGAGGAACTGATAGTTTCGTTGGATTCAAGGAATATTCGAGTGCCTCAGCCAGTTAGACTCCTGCTCAAAAAAGCACCGTTTAAAGCCAACGTTATTTGCCTGAAGGGAACAACTTTTTACAGAACGATAAGGAGCAAATTACTTTGGGGAATGGATAAAAGGAATTGAGCCTAAATGAAACAAAAAGGTGTTATAAATCGTTTTAAATGAATGAATAAATAATTATTATATTTGAGTGCTGAAAAATATTTTCCATGCGCAGGATAATAAGTTTGATAGCAGGTTTAATGGTAAGTTTGGTTGTACAGGCTCAAATCTGGAAACAAAACCGGGTGGAGGTTTTTATAGGGTTGCCTGTAAACCATTACTTTGGCGATGTGGGCAACTCTGCTAACACCAATATCATCACCAGTATTAAAGACGTTAGAATTAGAGCTTTGCGGGGTGGTTTTGGGGGTGGAATTGGATACAAAATAAACCCTTTAATATCGGTACAGGCCAGTTTAAATACGGGTTTCCTGGGCAACACCGATGAAGGTTCATACTACAGCTCAAGGGGCTATCGGTTTTCAACTTTTTGCTCTGAACTTACAGTAAAAGGAATATACTTCATTATACCCGAAAGCCATCAGAATTACTATTACCGGATTATGGATTTCAGGGGAGGATTGCGCCATATCAATAAACCTTTCAGCCTTTACGCTTTCATAGGTGCTGGGGGATTATTTTTTAGCGCTACCCCTAACGATAAATTGCTATCCAGAACACCGCCCCCCGGCTTTAGCAAACCTGAGGTTGACGATTCAAAGTATTTCGCTCTGGTTATTCCAGTAGGTATAGGCGTTAAGTATGAGTTCTACCCCAGGTTTCAACTTGGCGTTGAACTTGGAGGCCGATACGTTACAACCGATTATCTCGATGCATTTTCGTCGGTTTACTCAAACCATAACGATATGTACTATACCATTAACTTTAACGTTTACTATAAAATCCCCTACCAAAAATTACTTAAACGTTCATTTTGGCGATTTTAATGAATACTACACATCGAATTTTGCTCAGTGTTATCCTGATTGGCATGACCCAATTTGATGTAATAGCTCAGGATAAACGTGATTTTGGGATCCAGGCTGGAGCAACCTACTACTACGGTGAATTTAACGAGGTAATGCCTCTCTATAGCCCATCGTTTGGAATGGGTGTAATTTTCCGGTACAATATCAACCAGAACTACTCCATTAGGGCATCGGCTATTTACGCCACGGTAAGCGGAACGTCATCCTCGTCAAGCATAATACCCGATCCGGGTATTAACTTTTCAAAAAACATAATTGGTGCCGAAGCAATGGGAGAGTTCAACTTTTTCCCCTTAAATCCAACCAATTCGCGTAAAGCAAAACTCTCACCATATGTTAATGCCGGCTTTGGCATTGCCCAAATGGGCACCTCGCTTATTTTTCATATACCATTCGGAGGAGGTTTAAAATTTACCCCGGGCCAAAGGCATACCTTTGCTTTGGAATGGCGATTTCATAAAACTTTTAACGATAAAATTGACGATTACAGCTCACCAAACGATGGCCGTAAACCTTTTTTACATAATAACGATTGGTTTTCGTTTATCGGACTGATTTATACCTACCGTATCCCAAATAACAGCTATATTTGCCCTGCTTATAAATAGTGATATGTCGCTTATCGATCAAATTGACAGGAATCGAGTACCTGAGCACGTTGCCATTATTATGGATGGAAATGGACGCTGGGCAAAGCAACGTGGTAATCAGCGTATTTTCGGGCATAAGAATGGGGTGAAGGCTGTTAAGGCTGCCACTGAGGCCGCGGGCGAAATTGGTGTTAAGTACCTTACACTTTACGCTTTTTCCACCGAGAACTGGAACCGTCCTAAATCGGAGGTAGATGCCCTTATGGGCTTGCTGGTGGATACCATAAACTCCGAAATGGAAACGCTTCTTAAAAACGGGATTCGCGTATTGACCATTGGCGACCGATCCATGTTGCCACCTGATGTTCAGCGCAAACTTAATGATGTTATTGTCCGCACAGCCAGCTGCACTACAATAACAACCGTTCTGGCATTAAACTATGGTTCGCGCCTTGAAATTACTGAAGCAGTCAAAAAAATTGCTATTGACGCCCAACAAGGAAAATTGTCGGCCGAACAAATTACCCCCGTAACCATTTCGGACTATCTATATACGGCAAATATTCCCGACCCTGCCTTACTAATTCGTACAAGCGGCGAGCTTCGCCTAAGCAACTTCCTACTCTGGCAATTAGCCTATACCGAGCTTTACTTTACTCCGGTTCTTTGGCCCGATTTTACCAAAGATGACTTTTTCAAGGCAATAATCGATTACCAGAAACGCGAACGCCGTTTTGGCAAAACCAGCGAGCAACTTTAACCGTTCGTAATTTTTAACAATCGTTATTGGCGTTTGGCAATATAAAATCATATTTTTGATGCCGAAGGTTACAATACTTTCGGCATTTGCTTTGTAACATAGGAAATTATACTAATTTTACGCGTCAAAATAAAGTGTAACTGATTTGATATGATGAGATTTAGGCTTTTGGCAATTGCCATGTTTTTTATTGGGGTATCAGCATTTGCCCAGGAAAAACCGTTTAGCTACGAACTTCCAAAAAGATACTGCGTTAAGGAAATTACCGTTTCCGGCATCAAGTTTTTAAACCCCGACGTTTTAATATCGATGACCGGGATTACTCTGGGCGATACCATTCAGGTGCCAGGCGAAGCCATTACTAAGGCCATAAAAAAACTATGGAGCCAAGGGCTTTTTTCCGAGGTAGATATCAGGGCAACCCGAGTTGATGGGGAAGACATATACCTGGACATTAACCTTAAAGAGCAACCCCGCCTGACAACGGTAAACTTTACAGGTATTCGAAAAGGCGAAGCCGATGATTTAAAAGATAAACTTAAACTCCGTAGTGGTTCGCAATTAACACAAGCCACACTCGAAAATAGCATTATCATTATAAAGAAACATTACAGAGCAAAAGGGTTTCTTAATGTTGAGGTAAACCCCGTTCTTGAGAACGATACTGTAATCAGCAATGGCACAAAGCTAACCTTCCAAATTCAAAAGAACGATAGGGTAAAAATTGGCGAAATAACCTTTGATGGAAATAAGGCGTACAGCCAAGCCCGGTTACGCAGAGCGCTTAAAAAGATTCATCGCCGCGACCTGAATATCTTCAAATCAGCTAAGTTCATTGAGGCCGACTACGATGAAAGTTTGGATAACCTGGTAACTTTTTACAACGAACACGGCTACCGCGATTTCAAGATCCTTGACGATTCCATTTATACCATAAATCCTAAAAGGATAGGCATCCACCTCAAAATTTACGAAGGGCCACAGTACCACATCCGCAAAATAGAATGGGTAGGAAATACTAAATTGCCAGCCGAAGCCCTAACAGCAATTTTAGGAATGAAAAAGGGCGACGTGTACGATAAAAGTTTGCTTGACAAACGCCTGTTTACCGAGGATAACTCCATCTCTACCATTTACATGGACGATGGCTACCTTTTCTTCCACTTAGAGCCTGTTGAAGTTCAAATTCAAAACGATTCCGTTGACTTAGAAATGCGAATCTACGAAGGCGATCAGGCAACCGTGAACAGGGTGATAATTACCGGGAACACCAAAACCAACGAGCATGTAATTCGACGTGAAATTTGGTCGAAGCCGGGCTACCTTTTCAGCAAATCTGAAATCACCCGAACCCTACGGGAACTTGGCCAGATGGGCCATTTTGATCCCGAGAAGTTAGGAATTGATCCCATACCCAATCAGGCCGATGGTACTGTTGACCTAAAATATTCGGTTGAAGAAAAGGCTAACGACCAGCTCGAAGTTTCCGGGGGATGGGGTAACAGGATGTTTGTAGGAACCTTGGGTATTCGATTTTCGAACTTCTCCGTCCGCAGAATTTTTGATAAAAATGCATGGCGTCCTGTACCATCGGGCGATAGCCAATCGTTAGCCATTAGGGCATCAACAAACGGAACTTACTACAAGGCTTTTAGCCTATCGTTTACTGAGCCCTGGCTGGGCGGACGTAAACCAACAAACTTCTCATTCTCGCTTTACAGAACCATTCAATCGGGAGGAGTCAGCTACTTCTACCAAACTAGCGATAAGTATTTCCGCGTTAGCGGTGCCTCTATTGGTATTGGAACCCGCTTGAAATGGCCCGACGATTACTTTACCATTTACAATGAGGTAGGAATTCAAAACTACAAGCTGAGCAACTGGTCGGGTTACTTTATTTTTACCGATGGACAATCCAACAACTTAAGCTATAAAATAACCCTTGGCCGTAACTCTACCGATCAAATGATTTACCCTCGAACTGGATCGAACTTTTCGCTCTCGCTTCAAATTACTCCCCCCTACTCGCTTTTTAATGGTAAGGATTACACTAAACCCATGTCCGATTCGGAAAAGTATAAATGGATCGAATACCATAAATGGACAGGTAGAATACAATGGTACATCCCGCTGGTTGAGAACCTGGTTCTCTATACAAACTTCCAGATGGGCGTTATGGGATACTTTAATAAAGACCTGGGACACTCTCCATTCGAAGGGTTTGACCTGGGTGGTGATGGCATGTCGGGTTACAACCTTTACGGGAAAGAAACCATAGGTTTAAGAGGTTACCAAAACGGATCACTTACCCCGTATGTCAAGGTAGGAGGTAGTTTAGTTGGTAATGCTCACCTTTACGATAAGTACACCGTTGAGCTGCGTTACCCCATCTCGCTAAAACCTCAGGCAGCAATATACCTACTCACATTCCTGGAAGCCGGTAATGCATGGCAAAACGCAGGCGATTTTAACCCCTTCAATGTTCACCGCTCAGCCGGGGTTGGTGCACGCTTTTTCCTCCCCATGCTTGGTATGTTAGGTGTTGACTGGGGTTATGGTTTTGATAAGGTACCCGGACGACCCGACGCACACAAGGGACAGTTCCACTTTATTATTGGTATGCCATTTTAATTGTTACAGCTAAAAATGTTAAACTTGGCATGTAAATTGTGTAACTTTAACCTGAACCAAATATCTAATAGCTATGAAGAGAACCATTCTGATAATTGCAGCATTAACAATAGGACTTGGGGCGTGGGCTCAAAAATTTGCCTATGTTGATACCGAGTACATTCTGAAAAAAATCCCTTCGTACAAAGCAGCTCAGGAACAACTCGATAAGCTTTCGGAACAGTACCAGAAAGAAATTGAGGAAAAGTATGCCGAAGTTGATAAGATGTACAAGGATTACCAAACCGAAAAAGTCCTCCTGACCGAAGAAATGAAAAAGAAACGCGAGGATGAAATAATTGCCCGGGAACGTCAGGTTAAAGAGTTGCAAATGAAATACTTTGGCCGCGATGGCTTGCTTTTCAAGAAACGCGAGGAATTGGTAAAGCCCATTCAGGATCAGGTATTTAATGCCATAAAAGAGATTGCTGTGGAAGGTGGTTATGCTGTTATTTTTGATGCTGCCGCTTCGCCAAATATGATTTACACCAATCCCCGATTCGATAAAAGCGAGGAAGTTTTACAAAGACTAGGTTTCAAATAATTTTTTTATATTTGCTTTTAAACTAAAAACGATAAACAATGAGAAAGATTTTTGCATTAGCCATAGTTGCTGCTCTAACGCTTGGATTTTCAGGAGTAAAAGCCCAGAACTACAAATTCGGACATATCAACAGCCAGG
>LUYY01000155.1 GCA_001603415.1 Bacteroidales bacterium Bact_07
GAAAATGATAATGCTATTAACTTTTTCATTGCTGTGAATTTTAAAATAATGTTCAAGTTACAGCAACAAAAAAGTGTAAATCAAGTTATTTAATGCTTTTTTGATAAAAGAGTTAAAATTGATTTTTAAATGCAGAACTAAATCAATTAACCTTATATTCAAGTAGATATGCCTTCACCGACCCTATCAGAATTTTTGCTTCCACAAGAATAGGAACCTTTTTATCATCGCGCGAAACCCAAACCACCATATCTTCGCCACCCTTGAAAATAGTACCTTCAACCAGCATAACACTAAATTTGTAGGTATCAAATATCTCTCCATTACGATGCTCAATTTTTTCGGTACCCAAGTATCGGATGAACAAATCGTAAACACCATCGTCGATGGCCATGGTTAAGGGTACCCTATCGCCTTTTTTCAGCTTGCTGAAATCGATACTTCTGCACCAGTAAATTGCCGATAGAACATCGTAAATACGCTTATCGAGAGTAAACATTTTTTGCTTATAGGGCCTATCGGAAGTATAGCTATCAACAAATAAAGTAGAATCAGCGTAACTAAACCGGTAACGATTGAATGCCTTATAGCTACCCTCGTAACTGTCGCGTATAAACCAGAATGGGGCTAAATCGGACATCCTGGCTATTGACTCAAACCTCTCCCTGACCTTAAAAAACCAATCGTAACTACTAAGCGAGCTGCCCAGCGACTTGAAATGGTATGCAGGAATGCCATTGAAAACAGTATCGGTAACGTAAAATTCAGCCGTACCGGCATTTAGCCAAACAAACTTCCAGTTGTAGTATGCATTGTACTTAACCACCTCGCCTACCCTAAAAGGTAAGGAAACTGCAGGGTTCTGAGCTTTTAAAATAATTGAAATTAATGGAAAAAAAAGGGTTGCTATTACCGGTTTAGGTAAACGCAAACCCTTTGCTTCAAGATTTTTGGTTCTACAAGCCAAGTTTTTCCCTGATATCTATCTCTTTAGTAACAGGTTTTGAGAAAAAACGTTCAAAAAGAATGATTAGAACTACCCCAAGCAAAGCAAAGGCGATTGCACCAAACAGATACGGTTCAGCTTTATTCTCAACAAGGTATGTTGATGGTAATACGTTCTTCTCCAATAATGGTCGAATTACACCTTGAGCATCGATAAAGGTTTTGGTAGCCACCTTCCAAGGCCACACCTTATTTAGTGAACCAAGCATAAATCCGGCAAGAATTGCAATGGTTGCAGCATGGAAATGGTGCAATAGCCACGATAGAAAATTTGAAAAAGCCAAAATGCCAATAGCAGCACCTGCAAGAAAAACCAAAATGATTGGGAAATTAAAACTGCTAAGCGCCGACATCATGTAAAGGTACTTACCCATCAGCAAAAGAATGAAACTACCCGATATGCCAGGTAATATCATGGCACAAATGGCAATTGCCCCACAAATAAAGATAAACCAAAGTTCATTGGTGGTTTCAGTTGGGGTAAGGGTTGTGATGATATAACCTAAAAAAATCCCAAGCGCAAAGAAAATGTATGTTGAAATACTCCACCGCTCAATGATTTTAGCCACATACCATATCGATGCCAAAATAAGACCGAAAAAGAACGACCACACAAAAACTGGGTGATTAGCCAAAAGGTATTGCATCAGCTTTGCCAGTGAGAGAAAACTTATTGCAATACCACCCAAAACTGCTATAAGAAAATCGGCATTAATCGCCTTCAGATAGTTAAGGAGTGATAGGGATTTAAGGTGTTTAATCGATTCAGGTGCAATAACACTCTTTATGGAATCAATAAGTTCCTCATAGATTCCTGTAATAAAAGCAATGGTACCACCCGACACTCCAGGGATTACATCGGCAGCACCCATACCAATACCCTTCAAAACCAAAAGGATGTAATCCTTTACGCTCCGCTGTATCATGCTTTATCTACTGTTTTAGTTCATCGGGTAGAAACTGGAAAAATGTATCGCCGCGTAAACCAAGCCTTAGGGTTTCCAAGGAAATAACCTCATTGGGTGCAATATTACCAAGGTTAACGTTGGCGCCAAGCATTTTAATAAACCAAGCCTGTTGACTTTTTAGCGGTGCTTCCCAAATTACATTCTCAACCTTTACATGCCTTACAATATCGTCGATTAATTTGGTATTAGCGGAGTGGTCCTGGTTATAAATGCCTATGTTACCACTTTCGCGAGCTTCGGCAATCACCTTCCAGCTGCCTGCAGCCAGTTCCTGTTTCATCATGTTAATCCACTCATCGTCAGGAATATGGACATCGGCACGTTTTGATCCAACCTCTGAAATTACCGTAAAGCGTTTGGCCAACTTGCTGATGTAATCGCATTTAACATGGTTATCGAGTTCCATTGAACCATCGGAAACCTCTACCAAATCCAACCCAAGTTCATCGACAAACCTGATAAAGTCATCGAACATGCCACGAATGATGAAGATTTCGAAAAGAGTACCCCCAAGGTAAGGCCTTAGGCCTGCATCTTTATAAAGCTTAACTTTTTCTTTCAATCTGTTTGTAACAAGCGAAGTTCCAAAACCCAACTTCACAAAATCGACATACTGTCCACTACTTTCAATTAGGCTTTGTGCCTCAGTAAGACTTAAACCCTTATCCATTACCATGGTTAGCCCATACTCTCGGGGCTTTTGGGTTCGGGCCGGAATAAACGATAAATTGTAGTTCATAGCTAAACATTTAATGTTTAAAGCCAAATGTATGATTTTTAAAACAAAAAAGCTGCATCAAAATGCAGCAAATTATTAACAAAACCCTTTAATTGAAAGATTATTTCTTGAAAATAACTGATTTAAAGTTTATTAATGTTCTCGATAAATTCTTTATCGGCATCGGGATTTATCAGGTTGATAAAGTCGTCAATTGACGATGGGTCGATGCTTTTGGCATCCTTCAGTATATCAAGGGCCTCCTTAGGCCTATGCGATAGGTATAAAGCGGCTGCGTTAATGATTTTGATCGAAACATTGGAATCAAACTTATTGCCTAAACCATCGATGAGCTGTTCAACTTCCGAAAAGCGTTCCTCATAGAGCAAAACCTCGGCAAGTGATAGGTATGCATCGGGTAAATCGGGATTAAGGCTTGTTGCCTCACGGTAAGCCTTTAGGGAGTTCTCCAAATCGTTTGTCTCAAAGTAAACCCTGCCCAATCCTAGCCAAAAATCGTATTCCTCAGGGTTTAGAGTAATAGCTCTGCGAATAAAGTTAAGGCTTAGATCATACTTTTTGCGAGCTGCCAAAACTACTCCAATACCGTAATACCCCTCAGCAAATTCAGGGTCAATGGTTATTGACTTATTGTAGGCCTCAAGCGCCTTATCGTATTGCTCCAGTTTTTCGTGGCATTCACCAATTAAAGCAAAAACCCTGGGGTTATCGGACTCCAGCTCGGCCAGCTCATTGAAAACCTTTAAGGCATCGGCATATTTTTCGAGCGAAGCAAGGGTATTGCCCTTGTTGTGGTATGCCGAAGAATACTGTGGATCAACGGCTATACAAAAGTCATAGCATTCAATAGCCTTCTCAAACTCGCCCAGCTTGGTATGAACAATACCCAGGTTATACCAGGCAGCAGCCGAGAACGGGTTAATATCAAGGTACTCGTTGTAATACCTTACGCTTTTACTTAGCTCATTCAAACGCTCAAAACAGTAACCCAAATCGAAAAGCACAGCCAGGTTGGTTCGTTCTTCCCTGTATGATATCAGCAAGTATTTTAATGCAAGATTTATCTCTTCGTTTTCCAGAAAGAACGTTGAAATGCGATGCAATAACTCAATGTTATCGTCGGGTTCAAGCGATATCGCTTTATCGAAACTTTCAACGGCTGCATTCAGGTTATCAAGTTCAAAAAGGATTTCACCTTTAAGGTATTGCAAGTCGGGATTGAACTTCTCAATCTTTTCAACCTCGTGAACTAAATCAAGGGCTTTATCATCGTCACCAACCAAATGGTAATACTCAGCCCATTTATACTTAATCTCTATAGAATTTGGATATATTTTCTGAGCATGATTTAGTGCTATAAGCGCTTGCTCATCGGCTTCGTGGTCTAGGTAAAACTCAATCAGTGCAATAAACTCATGGACATCGAAAAACTGAGCCTTCCCGTTTTGAATGCTTCCTTCAAAACGATCAACCAATTCAACCAATTCCTCAAAACTCAGATAATCGCTGTTTTCGTCCCTCATGTAAAATAATATTAACCTACAAACATAGTAATAAAATGAATATCTCTCTTAGTAAAGATAGTTAAAATAAGTGTAAATATCCATACCCACTCCAAAAAAATGGGTAGAATTTATCAACATCAAAAACACTTTATAAACAATGATAATGATCCTTGATGAATTCCGATTCAAGGATTTCAAAGCAACTTTTACAAGTGAGTGTTATAGATCGTGAAAGTATTTCATGAATTGCACCCTTTCAAATGCTGCTGGGTTATAGGTCTTTTGCTGGCTCATTTTACCACGGAATTCATCTATTGTTTTATATCCATTCGAGTTCATCCACTCCTCAAGTTGGCGAATGATAAAGCTTGTTTGCTCCTTGCCATTGCGGTAAAAGGTTGAACATGCCTGAACGGCATTAGCCCCAGCTAAAAGCTGCTTGACTACTGCATTGCCATCGTGCACACCAGTTGATGCAGCAATATCGCAATCGACCCTACCCGACATAGCTACCCATCGTAGTGATGTTGTAAGCTCGTTTGGCGTGCTAAATACACTGGTAGGTGTAAATTCTAAGGTATTCACATCAAAATCGGGGCTGTAGAAACGGTTAAAAAGAACAAGTGCCTTAATGGGTGTTTTGCTTAACCGGGTTAAAAAGTTAGCCAAGGCCCCATGGTGATAACCAACCTTCATGGCAACCGGTATTTTAACAATACTTGTAACGCGATGGGCTATTTCAAAGTAAACACGTTCATTCTCTTCAGCTGTTCGGTTAGGATCGGAAGGCAATGAAAATACGTTCAATTCAATACCATCAACACCGGCATCCTCGATGCGTTTAGCAAAATCGAGCCAACCCTCAGAAGTAACACAGTTGATGCTTGCAAAAATGGGTATGGATGTTTCCCTTTTAACCTTTTTAAGAAAATCAAGGTAGTTGGATATTGGATCTTCCATACTATCATAATCAAAATATTCCATGGTTTCGGGATAAATAAACCCCGATGCCTGCATCTTGTTAAGGTTATCGTGGGCCTTGGCAATAATCTCCTCCTCAAATATTGATTTAATGACCACCGCCCCTGCCCCACGGGCTTGGAATTCAACAATATCATCGATATTTTCGGTTAAGCCTGAACTTGCAACTATTATAGGATTGCGGAGGTTTAACCCCATGTAGGTTGTGGATAGATTTGCCATAATTCTCACGTTTTTTATTATTTCATTAACAACAATGCCTTTAAAGAGTTCAATAAATGTAAGGTAAATAATCAAAAAAACAAAAAAGGGGAACAACTGTCTCCCCTTTTTAAAGCTTAAATCAATGTGTGAGCTATTTTAATTTTTCGAGTTCCTTTTTTAGTTTTTCGTAGGTCAACTCGCCAACAGGCGCAAGAGGCAACCGAAGAACATTATCAATGATACCCAATGCATTAAGAGCGGCTTTAACGCCACTAGGATTACCTTCCACAAAAAGTAAATCGATAAGTTCAATTAGGGTTAGGTGGATTTTTGCAGCTTCGGCAAAATTGCCCTGAAGGGCAAGGTTAACCATCCGCGAGAACTGAGCCGGTGCACAGTTACCCAATACCGAAATCACACCATCGGCACCCATAGCGATTTGTGGTAATGTTAAGCCATCGTCACCCGAAAGAACCCTAAAACCTGTTGGCCTATCACGAAGTATGTATCCCATCTGGGTCAAATTGCCCGATGCTTCTTTAACGGCTATAATTTTCCCCTGAAATTCATGGGCAAGCTTTAGGGTGGTATCGGCCGTCATGTTTACCCCTGTTCGCCCCGGAACGTTGTAAAGTATAATAGGTAGATTAGTGCTTTGCGCAATGGTCTTAAAGTGCAAGTATAACCCTTTTTGGGTAGGCTTGTTGTAGTATGGTGTTACCGAGAGAATTGCATCGATACCGGATAGGTCGAACTTTGTGTAAGTTTCAATCACCTTATGGGTATCGTTGCCACCAATGCCAAGCACAATGGGCACCCGTCCATTTACCTTTTTGACCACATAGTCGGCCAGTTCACGCTTTTCAGAATCGGTAAGGGTAGCCGTTTCGGCAGTGGTTCCCTGAACAACCAAGTAATTAATGCCATTGCCAATCAAAAACTCAATCAGCTTATCAAGCGCGGGGTAATCAATTTGATAATTTGAATTAAAAGGGGTAACCATTGCCACCCCTAAGCCTCTAAGTTTTGCAGTATCCATATAAATATCTTTTTAAACTGTTTGCTGGGCAAAGCGGTTGTTTAGAACCTCCAATGTATTGTAAATCTGTTGAGTAAGATACTCTAACCCCATTAACTTATCAACAGTTACAATTAAATCGAAAGGATTATTGAAGTAATTTAAAGCACCAACCTTAAACTTTGCCTTTGAGAGCGTTGAAACCCATCGCAATGGTAAAACTTCATCTTGAGTTAAATCGATAAGGATATCAAAATCTTTTGCTATGAATTCTGAAACCAATGGCGATTCTGGCTTTTTATACCAATTTAATTCAACCTTTGAAAATACTTTTATACCCTTTTCCATGGTATAAAGCTGTGGTATCTCTTTATCGTTGAAAAAACCAATAGCTTCAACTGAAATAGCAATACTTTCAAGCATTGATTTAAATCCTAAAACCGCATCAAAGGCTTTTGAATCGGTTAGGTTGAAAACTATGCCAATGCGGCGTGCAGTGGTAAGGTTGAAAATTTGTCGCTGACGTTTCAGGAATTTAGCCGTTCTACTGAGTTCCTTTAACGACTTATTATACTTATAGTTCTCGAACATCGATGTAGAATTATATTGAAATGCAATTTTACAAAAAAATTCGCCTTTAATCAAAAAATAAT
>LUYY01000156.1 GCA_001603415.1 Bacteroidales bacterium Bact_07
GGTTAAGTTGGTTGACACTGCCGGTCGTGTGGATAAGTTCATGAATCGCTACAAAAAGCACATGGATAACAACAAGAAATAAAGTTGTTTAAATAGTTCAAGAAAAGCTCTTAGTTGTAAGAGCTTTTTTTGTTTTTATGCGGCTGTTTTTTTGATACCTTTGTTTTACTAAAATCGAATGATATGATTGATACCATCGTTCTTTTCGATGACCCAAGGCGCGACGATTTGCTACCCCTAACATATACTCGCCCCGTGGCCGAGATTCGTATGGGTATTCTTACCATTGCCCAGAAATGGGCCAGGTTAACCGGAATGCCCATCTACTACCTTACACACGATTACCTGCAGGCCAAATATCCCAATGCCCCCAAGGGTAAACCCGTTTTACTTATCAATGGAGGTGTTTGCCCCGACAAGGAACTCATCGAAAAGATATATGCCCTCAAACCCAACGAGGCAATTGTTAAGGGAGAAACACTTATTGCGGCAGTGCAGTCCAATTCAGTAGATACTTTGCCTGCAGCAACTACTTTTACAAAGGTTTATGAATACCCGGGTAACATTCTGGAAGTGAAGTATCCGTGGGATATCTTCCGGAATAATGGCGAAGCATTGATTCGCGATTACTACCTATTAACACAAGGGCGTAAGTCGCAACCCATACCTAAGACTAACACTGTTCTGAATCCTGAGAATGTTTTCATTGAGGAGGGCGCACGCGTGGAGTGTGCAATCCTAAATGCCGAAACCGGGCCTATTTACATAGGAAAGGATGCCGAGGTAATGGAGGGTGCTATGGTGCGAGGCCCATTTGCGCTTTGCGAGCACTCAACCTTAAAAATGGGCGCAAAAATATATGGGCCAACCACCGTGGGGCCACACTGTAAGGTTGGTGGCGAGGTTAACAATAGTGTGTTTTTTGCTTTTTCAAACAAGGCTCACGATGGCTTTATTGGTAATTCAGTGATTGGCGAGTGGTGCAATCTGGGTGCCGATACCAATAACTCAAATCTTAAAAACAATTACGCATCGGTAAAACTCTGGAGTTACCGAAAAAAAGGATTTGTTGACACGGGCTTGCAGTTCTGCGGTCTAATTATGGGCGATCACTCAAAATGTGGCATTAACACCATGTTTAATACAGGCACTGTAGTTGGAGTTAGTGCCAATATATTTGGCGATGGATTTCCTCGCAACTTTATCCCTTGCTTTTCGTGGGGTGGAGCAGCCGGTTTTACAACCTATCAGCCAGAAAAGGCCTTTGAAACCGCAAGAATTATGATGTCGCGTCGCGAGTTGCCCTTTACCGAAATTGACAAGGAAATTCTTTTGAAGGTTTTTGAGATAACCCGGGAGTACAGGATGTATTAAGGATAAAGGATAAAGGATAAAGATTGAAGGTTTACTGCGATTTTTACTATCAACGATCGCCAATTAGCTAAAAATAGGGTGAATCTGTCAAATCTACCTAATTAGTGTTCTATTCTAAACTCCAGACGTTTTAACAAACAACTATCAACAATCAACCAGCAACTACTTTTTGGCATAGCAATTGCCCTTATAGTAAGCCGGATAAGTTTTACCGGCGGATGTGTCATAATGTCATAAAAAAGCGAGGTGATAAAATGAAGAAGAAATTTGGATTATCAATACTAAATCAGCAAATGGACGATACTAACGACTCAGAAGTGAACTTTATACCCATTTTGGCAGAAGGCGATGTGCCTGAGGTCAAAAAGGCAGACATACCCGATGTTCTACCTATAATGGCATTGCGCAATACCGTATTATTTCCTGGTGTTTTGATGCCAATAACGGTTGGGCGCGAGAAATCGCTGAATCTTATTGCCAGCCTGCCACCCAAAAAGAAAATTATTGGTGTGCTCTCGCAGCTCGATGCCCGGGTTGAAGACCCCGCCGCAGTGGATCTGTTTAAGGTTGGCACCATTGCACAGGTTATAAAGGTACTTGAAATGCCCGATGGCAATTCGTCCGTTATCCTCCAAGGTCTTTCGCGTTTCCGTGTCGATGAATTTGTTAGCGAGGATCCTTTCTTTTTAGCTCGAATTAGTGAGTTAGCCGAATTACTTCCCAACGACGACGATAGTGAATTCGTTGCAATAACCGAGTCGATAAGGGATGTAACCATTCGAATCATACACCTGTCGCCTAACCTGCCCAAGGAGGCCTCGTTTGCCATTAAGAATATCGATAATCCCAAAATGCTTGTTAACTTCATATCGGCCAATAGCGATATTAAAACCGATGAGAAACAGGCTTTGCTTGAGGAACATGATTTAAAAAAGCGGGCTGAGCAACTGCTGCGAATACTTACCCGCGAACTCCAAATGCTCGAACTGAAACACGATATTCAAAATAAGGTTAAGAACGACCTCGACCAGCAGCAACGCGAGTTTTTCCTTCAGCAGCAGATGAAAACCATTCAGGATGAGCTGGGAGGGAACCCCATTGAGCAGGAGATTAACGAACTTAAGGAACGCGCTAAATCAAAGAAGTGGAGCAAGGATATTGCCGAGCACTTTGATAAAGAGGTTAACAAGCTTAACCGAATGAATCCCATGGCCGGTGAGTATTCGGTTCAGTTGAACTATGTTCAGTTGCTGCTCGACTTGCCCTGGAATGAATATACCAGCGACAATTTCGACCTTGAGCATGCCAAGAGAATCCTCGACGAGGATCACTTTGGTCTTGAGCAGGTTAAGGAGCGCATCCTTGAGCACCTGGCTGTGCTAAAGCTTAAGGGCGATTTAAAGGCACCAATTCTTTGCCTTTATGGCCCTCCAGGGGTGGGAAAAACATCGCTGGGCAAGTCGGTTGCCAGGGCTTTAGGCCGGAAGTATGCCCGCATATCGTTGGGCGGTATGCACGACGAGGCCGAAATTCGCGGTCACCGTAAAACATACATTGGCGCCATGCCCGGACGTATCATCCAAAGCCTAAAGAAGGTGAAATCGTCGAACCCTGTCATCATCCTCGATGAAATTGATAAGGTGGGCAAGGATTTCCATGGCGACCCTGCTTCGGCTTTGCTGGAAGTGCTCGACCCCGAGCAGAATAGCACATTCCACGATAACTTTGTGGAGGTTGAGTACGACCTTTCCAAGGTGCTTTTCATTACTACCGCCAATACCATATCAACCATAAATCCTGCCCTACGCGACCGCATGGAAATGATAGAGGTTAGTGGTTACAGCATGGAGGAGAAGGTTGAAATTGCCAAAAGGCATTTGCTGCCTAATCAACTTAGAGAGCATGGCCTAAATAGCGATGCACTGGAATTAACCGATAAGGTTCTGGCTAAGGTAATTCAGGAATACACCCGCGAAAGCGGCGTTAGGAATCTTAACCAGAAAATTGCTAAGTTGGTTCGGTACGCTGCCCGCATGATTGCTTCGGAACAAAAGTATAACCCTAAACTCACAGCTAAGGATATTGAGAAAATCCTTGGAGTTCCTCGCTATACCAAGGAACTCTATCAGGGTAATGATATTGCCGGTGTGGTTACTGGCTTGGCTTGGACAGAGGTAGGCGGCGAAATACTTTTTGTGGAAACCAGCCTTAGCCGGGGGAAGGGGAATCTTACCCTCACCGGTAATTTGGGCGAGGTAATGAAGGAATCGGCCATTCTGGCACTGGAGTATATAAAATCGCACGCCGATTACCTGGGCATAAAACCCGAGGTTTTTGAGAAGTGGAATGTGCATATCCACGTGCCCGAAGGCGCAATACCTAAGGATGGCCCATCGGCTGGAGTAACCATGGTAACCTCGTTAGCTTCAGCGTTTACGCAACGTAAGGTTAGGGCAAATACTGCCATGACCGGTGAGATAACCCTAAGGGGCAAGGTGCTACCGGTTGGTGGAATCAAGGAGAAAATACTTGCTGCTAAACGTGCCAACATAACCGATATCATCCTTTCAGTTGATAACCGTAAGGATGTTTCGGAGATTGATGCTGCTTACATTAAAGGGCTAAAATTCCATTACGTGAGCACCATCAAAGATGTACTCGATTTTGCCCTGTTAAACGAGAAGGTTGACAATCCTATGAATATCGATTAAAGTCTCAATGAACAGTAGTAAAGACCCTGATAAAGGGTCTTTTTGTTTTATAGCCATAAAGTCATCAATTTTCCCTATAATTGTATGAAATTTGATGAAGTAAATTAAACCATAAGTCATGGAAAAAGTTGCCCTGTTCCCGGGTTCGTTCGATCCCATAACCGTTGGTCACGAATCAATAGTTTACCGGTCGCTTTCGCTTTTCGATAAGGTAATTGTTGCCATTGGCTACAACGCCAATAAAAAGGCCTTTTTCAGCATAGAAAAGCGGGTTGCCATGATTCAAAAGGTGTTTGCCAACGAGCCTCGGGTCGAGGTTATTAGTTACGAGGGGCTAACCGTAGATTTATGCAATAGGCTTGGTGTTCGGTATATTTTACGTGGGTTGCGTACCTCGGCCGATTTTGAGTTTGAGCGAGCAATAGCTCAGGTGAATAAGCTGATGCATCCCAATATCGAAACCATTTTCATGCTTACTGCACCCCAGCACACGCCTGTTAATTCAACCATTATTCGCGATATCCTCTTACACAATGGCGATCCATCGCAGTTTATCCCTTCGGCTATTAATATCAAGGATTATCTATAAGCTATGGCTAAGTTGAGGTTTTTAGCAGTATTCTTCTTTCTGATTATTGGTGTCGGTTTTAAAGTTGATGCCCAGGAGGCCACCGTTTATGGCAATTCGCCTGAATATAAAGGAGTTGACATTGTTTTTTATGCCTATTCCGACTATATCACCGAAACCGAGTATGAGATTGGCCGTTGTAAGGTTGAGCGGGATGGCGATTTCACCGCAAAGCTAAAAGTTCTTGAAACCACTTTTGTTTTTGCTCACCTTGGTGTTTACCGCATTTACCTGTTTGCAGAGCCCGGGAAAAAGTACGAGCTTATGCTTCCACCCCGCGAAGATAAAACCGAAGCCCAGCGATTAAATCCTTTTTTCCGAGAAACCGATTTGCAGGTTGGCATTAAGAATATCGATAGGAATGACATTAACTTCCTTATAAATGCCTTCGACTTGCGGTTCAATCAGGATTTTGATCAGATTGTACAGGATGCCTACCGTGGCCGACAGCATAACATCGATTCGCTAATCACCAGGATAGAGCAAAAGTTTGCTGGAACTGGCAATCAGTTTTTCGATGCTTACCGCGAATACCGATACGGATTGCTCAGGCAAATCACATTCATGAAAAAATCGACTGCTACATCAAACGAGTTGTTCTTGAATCGCCCTATCCTTTACCGTAATCCGGCCTTTATGGAACTGTTCAACTTGGTTTACGACAAGTATTTCCTGTTCTTTTCAAGAACATCACAGGGCAATGTCATTTTTGATGATATTTCGCGTTACAAGAGCCTTAGCAGGCTCAAGCACACCCTCGCTACCGATGATGTGCTTAGCAACGATACCCTGATGGAAATGGTTATACTTAAATCGTTACACGATGAGTTCTTCAGCGATAACTTCTCACGCTCGGCCTTGTTAACCATTCTCGATTCCCTTTATAGAACCACCACTATTCCGGAACATGTGATAATTGCTGAGAATATCAGGAATAGAATAACCAAACTCTTGCCTGGGTTTGTTCCTGCGCCCTTTTCACTAAAAGACGTTAATGGCCGTGAGGTATCGCTCGATCGGTTTAAAGGCAAATACGTTTACCTTAACTTTTGTACAACTACCAGCTACACCTGTTTAAAAGAGTTTGTGCAGCTCGAAAAAATCAGCAAACAGTATAAAAAGCATTTGGAGGTGGTAACCATATCGGCCGACGATAATATTGAAGACTTAAAGAGTTTCGTGGAAAACAGCAAGTACGATTGGACATTCCTTCACTTTGGTAATAAACCAGAGGTACTAAGGGATTACGATATTCGGGTATATCCAACCTACTTTCTGATAGGCCCTGATAAAAAAATGATTCTATCGCCTGCACCCTCGCCCGAAGAGGGCTTTGAGCGTCGATTTTTCCAATTGCTTCGAAGCAAGGGCGAAATTTAACCCAGTTCGCTAAGAACGGAGAGTAAACTTGAGTAGCTGCCGGTAAGGTAAACGTAAATATCCGATTGTTTGACCCACTTAACCTGCTCAATTCCCTCTTCGGTTTGAGGTATTAAGGCATCGTTGGCTTGAGTGTACATCTTAAACCAATGCGTCGATTTTAACATTTGCTTGCCATGCATTGAATAGGTATGGTAAGTGGTTGTGATCTTTTCGCCAAGCGAAATGTTTTTAACCCCAGTCTCTTCAGTAACCTCTCGCAATGCGGCATCAGGAATGGGCTCTTTGGGCTCTACTTTGCCTTTGGGCAAATCCCAACGCCCGAAACGTTTAATAAGTAGAATCTCATTGTTGGTATTGCATACAACGCCACCGGCTGCCTCAATATGGTTAAAGCTTTGTGTGAGGCGTTTCATAGCTTCGTCGGGCTTGGGAGAACATGCTAAAAGTGAAGCCACCTCGGTGTGTCTTTGGAAAAAATCGATTAAATTTGGGATTTCGTCGAGCTCGGTTTTTCCCCAGCAAAAAAACGATGAATCGGCAAATAGTACTTCGTTAAGGCTTGAAGTGATAATGAACTTTCGATTGTAAAAGTAAATAGTATAGTTTGGAACCATGGACAGCAAAGTTATAGCCAACAAATTACTGCAAATTAACGCAATAAAGCTTAATCCTGCAAATCCATTTACTTGGGCATCGGGATGGAAATCGCCCATTTACTGTGATAATCGCAAAACCTTATCGTATCCTGAGGTTCGCAACGCCATTTGCGATGGCTTTGTTAAGGCTATCAAGGAAAAATACCCCCAGGCTGAGGTTATTGCCGGGGTTGCTACCGGCGCCATTGCTCACGGCATGCTTGTAGCCGACAGGCTAAATTTACCTTTTATTTACGTTCGCTCAGCGCCCAAATCGCATGGCTTAGCCAATCAAATCGAAGGGGATTATAAGCCTGGTCAAAAGGTGGTAGTTATTGAAGATCTAATATCAACCGGAATGAGCAGTTTGGCTGCTGTTGAAGCCCTTTGTGATGTTGAATGCCAAGTGCTCGGCCTACTTGCTATCTTTTCGTACCAGTTCGATCAGGCTAGTAATAGCTTTACCAAGGCTGGTGTTGAGTTTTCAACGCTTTCAAACTATAATGCGTTAATCGAAACGGCACTTGAACAGGGTTACGTTTCCTCAGCCGAACTGGAATTACTTAAAACCTGGCGTCAAAACCCTGAAGAGTGGGGTAGATAAGCTTTTGGCTTACCCTAATATCCTAGTTAAATAGATTTATTGCCCATTCACCGGCTTCATTTATTGTGAACTCAAAGGTTACATCGTACCAAACAGTTCTAAGTGCATTGGGTGTTTGATATGTTATTTTACAGTTGACCGGAAAAAGGATGTTTTCAAAGCCATATTTCTCGCCTAATTTAAATGGCGAGCCTGTATCGCAAACAATTTGAAGGTTGGTCACAAGGTTGTTCGTGGTTCCGTTTTGAGTAAATGCAATTAGAATACGGTTTCCCGATCCGGTTTTAGTTATGGTATAACGCTGAACATTTCGTGCATTGATAATTTGATATTTTGGAGGAATAATTATGTGGTCAAACGATCCTTCTTTCCAAATTCCTGTATAGGTGGAATCCTTTCCATCTATTTTGCCCTTAAAAGTTCCTTTTCCGTGCATCTTGCCATTAAAGAAGTAACCTTCGTATCTGTCGCCATTTGCCCAGGTGTAAGTGCCAAAACCATGTGGTAATCCATCCTTGAACTTTCCCTCATAGGTGTCGGTACCATGTGCTATACCTTTCCCGTGGGCTAAGCCCTTTTTACATTTTCCATTGTAAACTTTTGAAATTTCTGGTAGAAGAACCTTGCAGTCCGATTCTTGTAAAAAAAGATTTTGCGAGCTTATGGCTATAGCAAAAGCTAAAAATGCTCGAAAAGCGGATTGGTAAATTTTCTGAAACATAGTCATTTAGGCTTTTTGCGATTTTTTATTTCATTTAAGTTTTGCTTGAATAAAAAAATGCATATATATTTGCACCGCAATTGAGCGCTGGTGCCATAGCTCAGTTGGTAGAGCAAAGGACTGAAAATCCTTGTGTCCGTGGTTCGATTCCACGTGGCACCACGGCCCCCGGGAAACGGGGGCTTTTTTATTTAACACTGTCTGCGGTTTCGGGTCTAAAAAATAATTCCTTGTCCATTATCAAATCCCAAGCATCGGAGTTTAGAACTGTAATAACACGGAATTGCGAATCGATAAAGAATAGTTTTTCCTCGTTTTTAACCTCTCCGTCAATTCCTTTGGTGGTGAATCGGTGTGTAATGGTGTACCCCAAAAAATCGCTGCTATTCACATTTAGCATTCCTTTTAGGCTATCAATAGTGTTTTGGTTTGGATTTTCCTTTGCTTTCTCGTTGTAAAGAGCCACTTCGATGCTGTGTGTGCGGCTATTGAATTTATAGCGAGGGGTTAGCTCACCAAACTCTTTTGGAGTATAGTTAGGATATTCATCCTTCCGGTTCTCTATCCAATTTTTAATTGATTGCTGGACAATTTCATCGGTAGTGGCAACCTGCTTTTTACTTTCCTGTTTGCAGGAAGCAACGGCTGCTAAACCTATGAACAATAGCATAAATATTCTTAATCTTCTCATGGCCACTGTTGTTTTTGATGGAATCGGATTAATAGGTTTTATTACCAAACCATAGTCAAAACCCTCAGTAAATTTACAATTTATTTTAAGCAAACGGAATAGTTTTAACCAATGAATTTTTCTTAGTGTTTGGGTTTAACAAAAAAGGGGGTTACCCCCCTTTGCTATTTTTGCATTTCGCTAAAGTACTTGTAAAAACGAGGGATAACCTCAATGCCTCTGAAAAACTGTTCAAGTGGATAGTTCTCGTTGGGCGAATGGATGGCATCGGATTCAAGGCCAAAGCCAAGCAGGATGGATTTGATACCTAGCACTTGTTCAAAAGTGCTGATGATGGGAATACTACCCCCACTGCGGAAAGGAACCGGTTTTACGCCATAAACATCCTCAATAGCCTTGCTGGCTGCCTTGTAGGCAGGAGTATTGGTAGGGGCTACATAGCCCTGCCCTCCATGGTGTGGAGTTACCTTCACCTTAACCGATTTGGGTGCAATTGACTCGAAATGTTTTTTGAAGAGTTGTGCGATTTTCTCATGGTTTTGGTTTGGCACTAAACGCATCGAAATTTTGGCGTATGCTTTTGATGGCAAAACAGTTTTAGCACCTTCGCCAATGTATCCGCCCCAAATTCCATTTACATCGAGTGTAGGGCGTATTCCGGTGCGCTCCATGGTGGTATATCCAGCTTCGCCGTGGATTTCTTCAATATCTAAGGCTTTCTTGTATTCGTTAAGGTTGAATGGGGCGCGAGCCATATCGGCACGCTCTTCGGGGCTTACCTCAAGCACATCGTCGTAGAAACCCGGAATGGTAACGCGGTTATTCTCATCGTGGAGCGAGGCTATCATTTTTGCCAGAATGTTTGCTGGATTGGCAACGGCTCCGCCGAAAAGCCCTGAGTGGAGGTCGCGGTTTGGCCCGGTAACCTCAACCTCAACGTAAGCTAATCCCCTAAGACCAATGGTAATTGATGGAGTGTCTTGGCCAATCATTGATGTGTCCGAAACCAGTATGATATCGGCCTTGAGCATATCCTTATTATCCTGGCACCAATTGCCAAGGTTAACCGATCCAATCTCCTCCTCGCCTTCAATCATGAACTTAACGTTGCAGGGCAGTGTGTTTGTTTTAACCATTAGCTCAAAGGCTTTTGCATGCATAAAGCCTTGTCCCTTATCGTCGTCGGCTCCGCGGGCATATATTTTACCATCGCGAATTTCGGGCTCAAACGGTTGCGATTTCCAGAGTTCAATGGGATCTATTGGCATTACATCGTAGTGTGCGTAAACCAAAACGGTAGGAAGTTTAGGGTCGATAATTTTTTCGCCGTAAACCACAGGATTCCCGGGTGTTGGCATTACCACAGCCTTATCGGCTCCAGCCTTAAGCAGTGTTTCGCGCCAGTATTCCGCAGCTCTAACCATGTCGGGTTTATGTTCAGTGATTGAACTGATCGAAGGAATTCGGAGTAACCCGAAAAGCTCTTCGAGGAAACGTTCCTTGTTTGCCTCGATGTAGGCTTTAATTGTGTCCATAATTTTGTTTTGTTGATATTCTGTTAATTTTCTTTTCGTAAAGATAACAGTGCTGCTGCTTCTTCCAACTGGCTATAAAACTCATTGCCGTAGGCACGGATAAGTGCATCTTTTAGGAATTTGTAAACCGGCAGATTGAGGTGTTTCCCAAGTTCGCGTGCTGGTGCACAAACTTCCCATTGGTGGTAGTTTATTGCTGAAAAATTTGAGTATTCCTTAATTCTAATGGGGTATAGGTGACACGATATGGGTTTTTGAAAATCGATTTTGCCATCGTTCCAAGCTTTCTCGATGGCACAGGTTGCAATGCCGTTTTCAAATACTGTGAATGCACACTCTTTGCCATCAATAAGTGGGGTAACCAAATCGCCATCGCTATCGGTAAGGGCAACGCCTTGTTCCTGAATAGCAGCAATGCCCTTGGTGGTCATGTAGGGCTTAACCCTATCGATGATTTGCTCAATGGTAATGGCCTCGTTGGGAGTTAGGGGTGCGCCGGAGTCGCCATGAACACAGCACATACCTAAACAACGGGGTAGGTTGCAGCAAAACCGCTGTTCAAAGATTTCGCTGCTAACTACCTTGTTGTCAATTTCTATCATCATGGTATTGACCCTTACTGGCAGAGCACTTTACCTGTCATTTCTTGAGGGATGGGTAAGCCCATCATGGTAAGAATGGTTGGGGCTACATCGGCCAGAATTCCACTCTCAACCTTTTTGAACCTATCGGAAACCAGGATGATAGGAACCGGATTGAGTGAATGTGCTGTATTGGGAGTACCATCGGGGTTTAAAGCGTAATCGGCATTGCCGTGGTCGGCAATAATTACCACCTCGTAGCCATTGGCTGTTGCAGCATCAACCACTTCGCCTACGCAACTATCAACCGTTTGAACGGCCTTTTGAATGGCACTGTAAACGCCGGTATGTCCAACCATATCGCCGTTGGCAAAGTTGAGGCAAATAAAATCATGAGTTTTCTTATGCAACTCGGCAACAATGGCATCTTTTACAAGCGGTGCGCTCATTTCGGGCTGCAGGTCGTATGTGGCAACCTTAGGTGAGGGTATCAGAATGCGACTTTCGCCGGCAAACTCTTGTTCTCTTCCACCAGAGAAGAAAAAGGTTACATGAGCATATTTTTCGGTTTCGGCTATACGCAACTGCTTAAGGTTGTGGTTACTAACAACTTCGCCAAGGGTGTTAACAAGGTTATCCTTCTCGTAAATAATATTTACATTCTTGAAGGTGTCGTCGTAGCGGGTCATGGTAACGTAGTGCAGGGGCATGGTATGCATGCCAAATTCAGGCATATCCTTCTGGGTAAGCACAATGGTTATCTCACGTAAGCGGTCGGTGCGGAAGTTGAAGCAAATAACCACGTCGCCTTCACGAATAAGGCCTACGGGCTTACCTTCGGCATCAACCCTTACGATGGGTTTGATGAACTCATCGGTAACTCCTTCGGCATACGATTGTTCAATGGCTTTAACTATATTGGTAGTAGGTTTACCCTTGCCATGAACCATTAAGTCGTAACCTTCCTTAACGCGTTCCCATCGCTTATCGCGATCCATGGTGTAGTAACGGCCAACCAACGTTGCAATAACTCCGTTGCTGGATTTTAGGTGCTCCTCGAGGCTTTTTATAAACCCAAGTCCGCTTTGCGGGTCAGTATCACGGCCGTCGGTAAGGGCATGAATGTAAACCTTATCGAGCCCATAATCCTTAGTGATATCACACAACTTGTATAGGTGCTTGTCGAGGGAATGCACTCCGCCGTCCGATACCAAACCTATAAAGTGAACAGCCTTGTTATTCTGCTTTGCGTATTGCAGAGCGTTAACAAGGACGGGGATTTGCGCCAGCCTGCCTTCCTTAATATCCTTGTTGATTCGAACCAAGTCCTGGTAAACAATTCTCCCGGCGCCGATGTTGAGATGACCCACTTCTGAGTTACCCATTTGCCCATCGGGTAATCCCACATTCTCTCCGCTGGTTAGCAGCTGGGCGTTGGGGTATTTGGCATTCAGCTTATCGATGTTTGGTGTTGGTGTGCTGTAAATTACATCCGATTTATCTTTGTTCCCAATTCCCCATCCGTCGAGGATCATTAAAAGAACCTTACTCTTTGTCATAGTTTAATATCACTGTTTATGGTTTAAAATCTTTATATGTCGCTATTTCTCTATGTAAAAACGTTTAAAAGTATTACTTTGTTTACTTGTGGTGCACAAAGTTACTTTTTTTGCTGATATCTGCCCGAAGTAAAAGGTTAACAAGTGTTGTAATACC
>LUYY01000015.1 GCA_001603415.1 Bacteroidales bacterium Bact_07
GATATAATGGAAATTCTCAGTTTGAGGGATCAGTAAGTGAGATTGTGCCAGGTCATATCTCAAAAGAGCCAAAGGTCCAGACCGGAATTATCCCCCAGGTAGCCAAATCAAAGACAAAAATTACCGCAAAGGCATCCCCTTCCAATCCATTCCCTGGTCAGGCGGTCTCCATCGGCGGACAACTGATGGGTGAGAACGGAGCCCCACTGTCAGGGAAAAAGGTAATTTGTGAAGCATCCGACCGGGTGGGAACAAGAAGCGACTTTTCTATTCTTGGTATCTCGACCACAGATGAGAAAGGCTTTTTTAAATTCACCGCCAGTGGAGGATCGACAACCACCTTTATACAGGTCAGGTTCCCTGGCGATGATGAATATGATGAATCAGTGAGTGAACTGATTTTAATATTGTAAACCCTTTTTTATCTGGCAAGTAATTCAGTATAGTCAACCTTCTCATAATCCTGATGAACCGGGAATTTTTTTCTCATAGTGAGTGCTTCTTCTTCGTGAATATCATAAAAAATTAATTCTTCCAGATCACTTCCCCGTGCCCTGATAGTTCCATCCGGTCCGGCAATACATGTCCCTCCTGTATAGGTATCGACAGGAGTGATACCGACGGTATTCACAGAAGCCACAAAGGTCTGAAATTCCGCCGCTCTACTTGTTGTGAAAAGATTAAAATGTTTCATCCGGGAGGATGGCCAGGCTGAAGGGACAATCATAAGGAGGACCCCTTTATTCCGGTACGCTTGAAAGAGTTGTGAAAATCTGAGATCATAGCATATGGCAAGACCAATTGTGCAGGAGTTCACGGTACATGATCCCTGTGTCCTGCCGGCTGAGTAATGAAGATCTTCTCCAGCTGGAGAAAAAAGATGAATCTTGGAATATTTCGCAAGTGTCCGCCCATCAGGTCCGATAGCAATACAGGTGTTTAAAGGGTTTTCTTCACCTTTTTCCCGATATGATCCGATTAATCCGATACTCACCTCTTGTGCAATCTCACGCATCTGATCTACGAGTGCTCCTGTTTCTTCTGTTGTATATGACGTATCATGGGGATCCCAACCGGTTAGTATCTGCTCTGGAAATGCAATCAACTCAGCATCTCCTTCTACTGCCTCAGCAGCATATTGTCTCATCTTTTTTAATCCGGATTCCGGATCATTCCAACAGGGTGATATCTGTGCTGCACAAAGGATCATATATTATCATCTGGTTTTATTATCCAAAATGAGTTTTTGAGTTTCATTTATCTCCATAGAAAAAGATGGTTCTAAAAAGAGGTTCCTGTATGGCAGAGGAGAATAAAAAAGAGATTGAATTGGAGATATCCGGAATGCATTGTGCCACCTGTGCAGTTACGGTTGAAAAGAGTCTTTCATCAACACCGGGTGTGATGGAGTCAAAAGTAAACCTTGCAACAGGGAAGGCACGGGTATTGTATGATCCTTCACAGGTATCCGTTTCAGATCTGACCGGGGCTGTAGAAAAGAGTGGATTTTCGGTCAGATTTGAAAAAGCAGTTATAAAGGTTGGAGGAATGACCTGTGCCTCCTGCGTTCAGACAGTTCAGAAAGCCCTGCAGACCATAGATGGTGTGATATCAGCCGATGTGAATCTGTCGAATGAGCGAGCATATGTCACCTATAATCCTTCTCTTGTAGATATAAAAAAAATCAGAGATGTCATTCATAATGCCGGATATCAGTTTCTCGGAACTGACCATGATGAGATAGATGAGAGTGAAAAATTACGGGAAAGAGAGTTGAAACAGCAGCTCTTTAAGATCATCATCGGTTTTGGTCTCTCTCTGGTTCTTATGGGCATGATGTATATTCCGGATCATGATATGCATCTTTTGTCTTATGTCCAGCTGATAATTACAACTCCGGTTCTGTTCTGGCTTGGTACTCCTATCTTTCGTGCTGCTTTTGGTGCTCTTCGGAATAAAACCCTGAATATGGATGTCATGTATGCGATGGGAATATCGGTTGCATATCTTGCAAGTGTTCTCGGAACATTTTCCAATAGACATATTAACGAATTTTTAGATGAATCATGAATAAAAATCCTCAAAGCATTAATAGAAAAAAGGTAGGATACAAAGAATAAACAGGGTGATGAAAATGAGAATAAAATCAAACAAATTATTAGGATCGTTTCATGTAAGACAGCTTTGTAGATTAATCCAGATCTTGAGGCATAATTTTT
>LUYY01000157.1 GCA_001603415.1 Bacteroidales bacterium Bact_07
AAAGTGATAATTTGTTATCGATTTAAATTGAATATTAAAATAATTTTGTTGAAATAAGGATTTAAAGTTATAGAATGTAATAAAAAAAGGAGTGCATAGCACTCCTTTTTTTTAATTCAATAAATCTTGGCTACTGTTTTAGAATTTTATGCATACTAAAACCTTTTGATGTAGTAAGCTTTACAATGTAAACGCCTTTGGGCAGGTAGTTAATATCCACCTTATTGTCCGATGAAATATTTTGGTAAACCATTCTACCGTTTAAATCGAAAATTGAAATGGAATAGTCTCCAATGCCTGAAATTATAATAAAGTCGGATGTGGGATTCGGGTAAATAGTTGGCCTGATGTCGTCAATTTCATCGTCAATGCCAAGGGGAGTTAGGTTAACATTAACAAGAACATCGGTGTTCCAAATATCAAAGGTTCCAGTGTAGGAATGATAATCTTTGATTTTAACCGTGTAAGGAATATTGTTTCCGAATGGAATAGATTTAGACTGTGCATATCCGTTAAGGCCAGTATGTAAAGTGTCTAAACCCTCAATTATAATTTCGGCATTGATAATAGGATTTCCCTTGGATGTAACATAAAATGTGGCAGTATAGTGTTCAGGGATTAGTGTTACATTGATTGTGTTATCGGAGGTTAGCTCCACAAAGATTGAACCCCAAACATAATTGTAATAGTAAACAGAACCCATAATGTTTCCGGGAAGCAGCCCACTAAAAGTGCAGACACCCTCGCTATTCGTTTTTAGGGTTCCATAGCCCATTAAGCTAACATCGGCATTGGGTAAGCTCTCACCCTTTGTGTTTTTAACATTTACTGTTAGGCTATAGGTTGTAGCTTGCTCCATTACAACGATGTAAAGGGTATCTTTATCTTCAACCAGTAAATCGATCGGATATTTCATTTTATAGTTGGAAAGTAATACTTTAAGTGAGTAATTTCCTGAAGGCAACATGGCGCTATCCTCACCATTTTCATTACTTGTAAGGGTAATGGGGTAAATATTAATTTTTGCGCCGGGCAGTGGTACGGAGTCGGTGTCAACAATCCTAAACTTCACATTGTAGGCTTTCACAAGCGAATCGTTAATTATCAGATTCTGCGAGAATACTGTAAATTTTTTCTTGAGCGATGAATATCCCGTGGAATCGATGCTATAGGTGTATAGACCATTGTTAAGTTTGATGGAGGCTTGCCCTTGTGCGTTAGTTGTAATTGTTGAATCGAGTTCAACAATTCGTACTTTAACATTTTGGGCAGGTTCTTTCTGCTTATTCTTAATGTTAAAGAAAACCGTTGGGTTTTCAACAGGTTCGCTAACCAGTGCTCTGATGGCAAGGTTCCCAATGGATTGGTTAGCCATGTAGGTTGCTTTCAAAGGATACATTCCATCGATTTTCCAAAATGCCCCATATGGGTTTCCATCGTATCCAATACCAAGCGGGGTATTGTTTGAGTGCTCAATTACAAGGTAATACGAAAAACCTTGTTGGCAGTAAACCGGATGCGAGAAGAAGTAGATGATTGAGCCGCCATTGGCTGAATAATCTTTTTGGAAATTTTCTTGAACTACTGTTTTTGATACTTGAGGATTAGCTGGGTTGATTTCTAAAACATATACTGAAAAGTCCAGAGGATACTCTGTCTCAGGTATAGTGGTGTTTTGAGCCCAGCCAATTTCAACGCCATCAATAAAACTTGATCGTTGAAACTCATAAAGATTACCTATTAGTGTGTTTTGACTAAAAGATATCCCGCCCTTAACCCCTCTGTCGGTTGCAAAAATTGAATTGGTTATTTCGAGGGTTGTGTTATCGGTATTATTCTGAACAAGGGTATCGGGTGGGGTAGTTGAGTTGATGTTAAAAGTATAACTCTCGGCAGTGGCATTGATCTTTACGGATGGGGCAAGTGTTACCACCCTTTGCTCGCCACTATCGAGGGTGTCAGTAATTTCAACAGTCGATTGTAAGCTCGATATTTTTTCACAAGTAGCTGCAATTTTTAATGTGTCGTTTAAAACCGTTCCCTGGTTGTAAATATTCGCTTTAAGATCGATATAAAGTGAATCAAAGGTTATTGCTGGTATTTTTGAGTACTTGTATGGAATTGCTTTTAATTCAATATCTGGAATATTGATATTGGTTACCAAGATATCGTCGATTGCAAGTTGGGTTCCTTTATTCAGGTTGTTCCGATTCTCATACACAAAGGCTAACCTTACATTTTTACCTGCCACCTTTGAAATAGATAGGTTGATAAGCGACTTATACTGATTGGGTGCCGATGTGGCTTGGTCCTTGCCATAGTACAAAAGAGTATCGAGGGTTTGGCCATCAACATCGTATGCCAAAACGTACAAATGAGTTATGTAACCCTGATCATAGTTGCTATAATACCACAGCCAAAACTTCAGGAATGCTTCAGGCTCGGAAGGAATAGCAATAGTATCGTGTGTTATAAGCCAAGTAAAATCGGGTGCTGTGAACGATATGGCTACCGATGCCTCGCCATGTTTAATGTAGGTTGAGCCATTTCCATTGAAACTTTGGGCTGTGCAATGAAACCATGTTGGATTGGTTGCAGCAATGGCTTGCTGGAAGTCAAGAGTTGTACTCCTAAGAACCTCCCATTTGTCGGTCAATTGATAACCTGCACCCTCAAAGTCATCGAAAAAAATCGCTGAACTTGGAGTTCCTGAACCCTTTGATTCATTTATAGTAAGTTTGTGAGCATTGTAACTCATTTTATCGCCAAAGGGCATTCTTTCTAATTGTGCGTAAACCGACGCATATATTAGAAGTGAACTTGCCAGTGCAATGTACTTTTTCATTTTGAGAAAAATTTTGTTCTGATATAGTTTACTACGAAAAATTACAAATAAAGGTATATATTTTTTTTGTATAAAAAAACCCGCAACGTTTAATTGCGGGTAAAATAGATTGACGTTTGCGCATTATATTTTGGCAAGTGCCTGATCTAAGTCGGCAATAATATCCTCAACATCTTCAATACCAACGGAGAAGCGAACTAAACCATCGGTGATGTTTGCTTTTAATCGAGCTTCGGGTGTCATTTTTGAGTGGGTCATGGATGCCGGATGCTGGATTAGTGTTTCAACACCACCCAGTGAAACCGCCAGCATGGCTAACCTTACATTATTCATCAGAATCTTACCGGCTTCAATACCCCCTTTTAGTTCAAAGCTGATCATGGCGCCAGGGCCTTTCATTTGTTTTTGGGCCAGTTCATACTGGGGATGCGATTTTAATCCTGGGTATTTAACCCACTCAATTTTAGGATGTTTTTCGAGGAATTCGGCAACCTTTTGGGCGTTTTGTTGGGCACGCTCAACGCGTAGCGACAGGGTTTTAATGCCTCTAAGCACCATGTATGCTTGGTGGGGGTCCATGTTGCAGCCCATGTTTACCATGGCTGGCCTAACGGTTTTATAAAGTTCTTGGGTTTTGGTAACAATAATACCTGCTACAATGTCGGCATGGCCGTTTAAAAACTTAGTCATTGAGTGGAATACCACATCGGCTCCAAGGTCGAGTGGGCGTTGAAGGTATGGGCTACAAAAGGTATTATCAACCACCACCACTAACCCGTGCTTATGGGCTAATTCCGAGGCTGCTTTAATATCGGTAATAACCATAGTTGGGTTTGTGGGGCTTTCAAGGTAAAGCATTCGGGTGTTGGGCTTGATTGCGGCTTCAATATTTGAGAGCTTCGAAGTATCGATGTATGTGCTTTCAACCCCAAAACGCTTGAAATAGGTTTCCATAATACCGCGTGAGGGCCCGTATACCGCATCGGTGCTAACAATATGGTCACCTGCTTTCAAAAATGCCATGTATATTGATGAAACGGCACCCATGCCCGATGCGGTGGCAATTCCGCCAAAACCATTCTCAAGGATAGCCACCTGGCGCTCCAGCGCCGAAATGGTTGGGTTACCTATTCGGGTGTAGATAAAACCATCGCTCTCCCCGGCAAAACATTTGGCTCCTTCGTCGGCACTTTCAAAGGCAAAGGTTGATGTTTGGTATATGGGCACCGTGGCGCTCCCCATTGGATCAGGTTCCATACCACCATGAATGAGAAGGCTGTTAAATCCTAATTTCTCGTTATGCATTGTTTTTTACTTTATGAGATTACTGCTTGTTGTTTAATTGGCGACTGATTTTTCTCAGACACTTTTTCGGGTGCAAAGTTTAAATTCTTTTCCAATATTTCGGCAATATCGAGCACTTTTATTTTGTCCTGAGCATTGGCAAAGGTTTTACGACACATTGGACAAGCCGTTGCCAAGTAGCTGCTGCTTTCAGCAACTATTTCATTGAGAGTATCAGTTGCAATTTTATTGCGTTCAGCCATTGAGATGTTTGTAATGCCAAGGCTGCCGCCACAGCAAAGCGATTTGCTTTCGGTTTCTTTGCTACCGTTTGAAAGTATCACCGCGTGTTGAAGCAGTTCACGGGGTTCGCTTGTTATGTGTAATCCCCGGCTTAACTCGCATGGATCGTGATAGGTAACCTTCAGTCCCGATTGGTTAAAATTCAGCCTTTTTTGTTGGGTAAGTTCAAGTAGGAACTGGCTATGGTGCAGAACGGGAATAGCAAGGTGATAACTGGTGGCAAACTCACGGGCACAAATGGGGCACGAGGTTACAAGTACCTCGGCACCACTCTCACCAATTAAGTGATTGTTCTTATCAATTAGTTGTTTGGCCGCTTCAACTTGACCATTCATTTGTAGGGGGCGACCACAACAGATGCTTCCATTTTTATCGATAAAGGTGTAATCAACGTTTGCTGCATCGAATAGTGCCAGCGTCGATTTTATTACCGATGGGGTTAGATGTCCCATACACCCTGCAAAGTATGCTACCTTTGCTTTTGGATATTTATACCCGTTGATGTAACCATAGCTTGATGCTGAGAATAACGGATGTTCCCTGCGTTCGTTTTCACGGATGCGCGTTATTTCAATACCTACAGGGCAAGCCTCAAGGCATCGCATACACATCATACAGGTTTCCCTGAGCCGTTCGTTGGGTTGGCTATAGCGTAGGTCACGAATAAAGTATGCCGGTTGTGTATCGGATATATTTAGCGATGTGCTAAGCTGGCAGGCATCAATACAAATTCCGCAGCGGGAGCAGGCACTCAGCTCAATTTTAGTAAAGGTAGAGTGGGATTCTTTTTCCTTTACACCATATTTCCGTAAGAAGATTAGTAGAATTTCGGCTGGGATATGCATGTATCGCGAAAAGGGCATGGTAATAAAGAAAACACCTAAAGCTATTGAGTATGCCCACCATGCAGGATAGTATAGGTAATCGAGTGGTAGATTGTAGATTACCCATTGCCCAATAAAATTGGTGAAAAAGTGCCCGGTATTATATAGTCCTGCTGTTACACTCTCCGCAAAAAGTCGAAGGGGAAAGATAAACCATAGGGCAGTAATGGCAATTCTGTCAATCAGAATATGACGGGTTGTTCGTTTCATGCCAAGGGTGCGACTTCGGAATCTCTTGAAAAAAGCCAGGCTAACGCCCGAAATCACCATTAGCAAAAAGAAATCCATCAGGAAAGTGAAAATTTCTTCGTATTCATGGAGTGGGGTAAGGTCGTGTCGGAAAAACTCGAAAAAGATAGGGTAGTAGGGAGGGTTTATTACACCGTGCGGGTACAAACGAGCTTCAAGATTACCGAGCACAATAAGCATGAACCATCCAAAAGCCAAGCTCATGTGCATATAGCCAAGCAAAACATTCCGCTTAAAGATATTTCGATGTAACAGCCCCTCGCGAATTGACTCCCAAATGGCTGATATGGTTCGGAAGGAGAATAGTCGTTTCCAAACAATTTTTTGCTCACGCCGACTCAGGCGAACTATCCATATTGTCCACATCACAATGATGTAGAGCATTATAAATCCAAGCCCTATGGAGAATGGCAATGTAAATGGATGGTACCTCATGGCCTGAATGTTAGGTTAGCCTTACGAATTAGCATAATGATGTTTCGGGTATTCACGTTTCGCGGACAAACCAATGTGCATTTGCCACACAACATACACTTTTCCGACTCATCAATAGCACTCTTTATTTCGCCCCTTCGAATGGCATGGCACACCTCTCTAAAACTGAAATTGGTGAACTGTCCGGCTGTGCATGTTGCAGCACAACTACCACAGGCAATGCAGTGGTTAAAGGTTTCGTCGTGGAGGTTTATCCAATGGGCTAACGAAAGGTCTGCCGTATCCATGTTGTGGACACTAACCTCCATTGGGGCAAATCCAAAATCGATCATGCTACTTGTTGTTTAGGTACTTATGAATTTCAACGGCAGCTGAACGGGCAGCGTTAATCGAATCGGTGATATTGTTTGGTCCGGTGCAGGCACCGGCAGCAAATACCCCGTCAACCTTGGTTTTCACTGGATTTAAATGATAGTCGGTGATTTCCACAAAACCGTCCTTGTTGGGCTGAAGCCCTAAAGCAGCAATTAGCTCATCGGTTCCCTGTGCAGGCGACATGCCCACCATCAGAACTACCATATCGACCGACATTTTTAGTGGTTTCGACGATAGAGTATCCTCAGTTTTGATTAAAACTCTGCTTCCTTCGAGTTCACTAGCCTCGGACAGGCGACCACGAATAAAGTTGATGCCTTTTTGTTGGGCTTCCTTGTATAAATCCTCATAGCCTGGGCCAAACATTCGTAAATCCATGTATAGGCAGAATATTTCGGCTTCGGGGATAGCCTCTTTTACTTCAATGGCCTGCTTAACTGCAGTAACACAGCAAACCTTGGAGCAGTATGGGCGTTTAACTTTTTCGTCGCGACTACCAACGCAATGGATGAAGGCTAATCTTTTAGGTTTATCACCGTTTCGCTTAACGGGATATCCATTTTCCTTGAACATGCCTTCCAACTCGGCCGAGGTTATCACGTTGTCGTAAATTCCGTAGCCGTATTCCTCCTTGCGCTCAGCAGGAAAGAGTTCAAACCCTGTTGCTATGAGAACGGCGTCGGCTTCAAATACCTGGTTATAGGCTTCGAGCTGAAAGCGATTGTCTTTCTTAGTTACCTTATTTATTGCGGTTGAAAGGTAGATGGCCGGATTTCCGTTTAGGTACGATTTTAGTTCGTTTACCACTTCAATCGAATGTCTCCGGTTTGGGAAAAGCCTGTCCCATTTTGAAACGTGACCTCCTGCCGCGCTGTTCTTTTCAAAAACCGTTACAGTATATCCCATTTGGGCAAGTTGGCTTGCTGCTTCAAGGCCTGTAACCCCTCCGCCTATTACTGCTACTTTTTTCATGGGAGTATTGATGTTTTTTAATATTGGCTATGCATTTTCTTTAACAAAGCGGGGACTCATGGGTTTGCCAAGGTCTTCGCCGTTTGGCCCTTTATACTTTTTGTCGGGATCATACTCAACACCCATTTTCCTTAGTAAAGGCTCCACATCGGTTTGGTGCATTTGCATGCCCATTTCCCATGGGTCGAAGCCTAATACCAGCCCGGCAACCTCCTCATAGGTTAGCACGGGGATACCTTCGCCGTTCTGTCCATATGTTTTTCCCTCCATTTCACCAAGGGCGTACTGCCATCGATCCATAAAGTAGTTACATCCGGGGCAGTTGGTGATTATAAAATCGGGTTGAAAAGGTTCCATGGATTCAAATTTCTTTTTTGAAGCCGATATGGAGTAGCCCCGATTTGCCTGAACAAAGTATTGCCTAAAACCAAAACCACAGCAATGCCTTCGTTCGGGGTAATCAATTACCTCACCACCAAAGGCTTCGACCAGTCCGGCAAGTACTTGTGGGTATTCAGCTCCACCAACTCCTTTGCTCGGAAACATTTTAGCATAGTGACAGCCAATATGATCAACAACTTTTAGCGGTTTCCCAGTGTGCTTATTTATCAGCTTGTACTTGGCCTTTGCAGCAATCTCGTTCCTGAATTTATATAGCACATCGCTGGTGTGGGCTAGGTTTTCAGGTTCTTCAAATTCTCGACCGGTTGCTTTTTTTAAATATCCACGGGTTTTTTCTTTTTCCTCGGGGAAGTGATGCCAAGTTTCAAGTATCTCGGTGTAAATGCCAAAGGAAGTTACGCATGATGGGGTATAGTTTACGTAGCCCTTTTCACGCATCAGGGCAAAGTTTCGGGCAACCACCGTTTGAATGGTTGGGAATGGGACTACCTCGGTATGATAACCAATACCGGTGCAGGTGGTGTGATCGGGGTTTTCGTAAACATCTTTACCAAGAACCTCTCTCAGGATTTTCAGAAAAGTTGTATCGCTACCAGGGAAGAAGGTTTGCCTGATACAGCTACGAACAAAGTAGAACTTATCATCGGCTATATCTTTTTGATATTCGCTCCAAATTCGTTTTTTGCCTTCCGGTTTCATGGGTTTGTTTTTAAAAAGTACTACTTACGGCGATGCTTTTCGGCGTTGTTATGCTTGTAAACATGGGTAAAGTATTCCGATTTCTTGTCGGTGGCATCTCCCTTTTCCAAGCCCATTTCTGCTGCTTTGCGAGCCGAATCGCTTTCAATCTTTTCGAACCATTCCATGCCTCCGGTTACCTCAAATATCTTTTCGAGCTCATCTAAATTCTCTTTTGAGATTTTACGCATGGCCCCTGGGCCTAAGCCGTTATAGTTAGCCCCAACCTTGGCTAAAACCTTTTCGCGGTTATCTCGAACCCATTGCCATACAGGGCCCAACTCGGGAAACATACTCAGCTCAGTATGGTCAAAGTGAACGCAGTAGCCTGTTTCCAGAATGGAGTTGCCCAACATCCGCTTTAGCGAGAGCTGTTGACGTCCCTTTTCCGATTCAACAAAAAGCCCTGTTTCTATGGATAATCCTCTTAGCGCTTGTATCAGTAAGCCTGGTGCATTGTTTCGTGGGCAACGTGTTTTACAGCTCATGCATTCGCCGCAATACCAAATGGTATCGCTTTTAAGCAATTCCTCAATAACATTATCATCGCGCATTTGCACGAGGTTAGCTATGGTTCGGGGTTCATAGTCGTAAACCTCAGCAGCAGGACATATTGCTGTGCAGGTGCCACAGTTTATGCAACCATTTATTCCCTCAACAAAGCGAACATCGGAGTTTAACCTGTCAAAAAGTTTGCCCATGGCTTTCTGGGTTGATTGTTAGTTTATTAACAAGCAAAGTTATATTTTTTTAAACTCATTTAACCTTTTTATACTTTTAGTTCTTTGTAGTAAAATGTAAGTGATAAAATGTTAATTACTTATAGAATTAATTTTTACGGTGTCTAAATTGATTTTATGCAGTTTTTGCATAGGTGATTTCAAATCCATAATTTCGTGAAACTAATCATTTGTTGCTATGCTCGATTTTTCTGCTGCCGAACTTACCGATGTAATTGTGCATTCCTTGGGAATTAATGGCGAAGAGACAGTGCTATCGAATACCACCTTAGACATATCCGATAATCTCTTGAACGGTTTGCTAAGGGAATACTTTCTGGGGAGTTTTCGGAGCCAAGGGTTCTACTCCTTTGAGCATAGCTCAAATCTTGAGCTAAACGAGGTGTATAGTTACTGTTCTGAATTTTTTGATGGGAACATCAATATTATTAAATTTTCAAGGCATGTGGCTAACCACCTGCAACACGTTTCGGTTCATCCCAACATCAAAGGAGGGGAACTTTACATCGCAACCTTTACCGATATGGTTGTTGATGGTGAACTTACCGACGGCATAGGTATTTTTAAGGCTGAAAGTAAGGAGCGTTTCCTTCACGTTAGCCGTGAGGCTAATGGATTAAAAGTTACTTGTCAGTTTGGCACAGCCCCCCGCAAGCTCGATAAAGCTTGCATTATTTTCAATACCGAAAAGAATTTAGGTTATAAACTTTGCGTTATTGATAATACCAACCGTGATGAGGCAAAGTACTGGCTCAACGATTTTTTGCGGGCTAAACTTCGTAACGACGATTTCTACCAAACCAAGCAGGCTATTAACCTTTGCCGCGAGTTTGTTGAAGAGGTAGTTAAACCCGAAAACAACTTTGCCAAGGTTGACCAGGCAGATATTCTTTGTAAAACACGCGATTTCTTTAAAGCTAACGATGTTTTCGACCTTAAAGAGTTCGAGGAGGTGGTTTTAGAGGAGCCTAAAATGGCCGAAACATTTCGGGATTTTAAGCAAAAATATGAAGAAACAATAGGCTGCAATATTCCCGATAGTTTCAAGATTTCAACCGATGCTACCCGTCAATCACAAAAGTTTTTTAAAAGCGTAATAAAGCTCGATAAGAACTTTCATATCTATATTCATGGCGGTCGCGACCGTGTTGAGCGTGGTTTTGACTCCGATACTGGTTTGAACTACTACAAGCTTTTTTTCGATAAGGCGGTGTGAGTGATAATGTAAAAAGGCCGGTAAAACCGGCCTTTCCTATCGCATAATAACTTTCCTATTTGGCTGCTTTTTCCAAAATAAGGGTTTCGAAGTACATGGCAAATGACCTGTAAAGGAAATGAGTCCACTTGCCGAATGGTACTATAATTAAAGCCCACTGGGCAAGTACAGTAAGATGTATAACGTAAACCCAAAAAAGATTGTTTATCAATTGAAAATCAATTAGAAGGCGAACAATAAATGCGGTAATCCCCATTAGGAATAACCATATCACAAAGAACCAATCCGATGGTTGCGAGTGTTTGTGAATGGCATCGACTTTGCGAACCCTTTTTTGTATGAAAAGGAAGGTTATAATGATTATTGCTGTACTTTCAAAGTAGCCTAACCAGATGATTACCTTACTTTCTGCAGAAAACCAATTTAGAAAAACTGTTGTGAAAAGCAATGAGAGATAGCCAAAAACAAGGATAAGGTGAAGCAACCATCGCATTTTGTTTTCGCGAGTGGGCTCACATCCCAAAAATCGTTTTTGGGTGAACATATGTACAAATAGGTCTTTTAGCGCAACCGCATAGGTTTTAATGCTGACTTTTATTCCAGGTTTTAAAATTGTAAAATACCACATTCTGATTATGTTTGGGAGGAGTATAAAACTGAATACTCCGGCAATGGCAATCATCTCAAAAAGATGACCAATATGCATTACCTCGGTTTAGATCGGAAGAG
>LUYY01000158.1 GCA_001603415.1 Bacteroidales bacterium Bact_07
GGATTCATTTGTAAAGACGAGGCAAAGCCGAAGTAAAATATCGAATTAAGGGGATTTTGATATCCTAATTCTGATTTCTGACCAATAAACCAATAAAGTAACTCAAAAACTTAAAAGCTATGACAAAAGTACTAGTAGCCACCGAGAAACCTTTTGCAAAGGTTGCTGTGGAAGGAATACGAAAAATTGTTAAGGATGCCGGGTTTGAATTGGTTTTGCTTGAAAAGTACACCGATCCTAACGATTTGGTTAAGGCTGTAGCCGATGTTGATGCACTTATCGTACGCAGCGATAAGGTTACCAAGGAAGTTGTTGATGCAGGTAAGAACCTGAAGATAGTGGTTCGTGCCGGTGCCGGTTACGATAACCTCGATTTGGCTGCTTGCACAGCCAAGGGTGTTGTTGCCATGAACACTCCTGGTCAAAACTCAAATGCCGTGGCCGAACTGGCTATAGGCATGATGATTTATATGGCCCGCAACCTCTTCCAACCTGGTACGGGAACCGAAATTGCCGGCAAGAAGTTAGGCATTCATGCCTATGGCAACGTAGGTAAGCTGGTAGCCAAGTACGGTAAAGGCTTTGGCATGGAGGTTTATGCTTTCGATCCCTTTGTCGATAAGGCTTCAATGGAGAAAGATGGCATTAAGGTAGTTGATAGCATTGAACAGCTTTACTCCACCTGCGACTATGTTTCGCTTCACATTCCGGCAAACGAAAAAACCAAAAAATCAATTGGGTACGATTTGCTGAGCAAAATGCCCAAGGGGGCTACCCTTATAAATACTGCCCGCAAGGAGGTGATTGATGAGGAAGGCCTGAAAAAGGTTCTTGCCGAACGCACCGATTTGAAGTATGCCACCGATATTATGGCCGATTGCCATGCTGAACTGGTTGAAAAGTTCCCTGGAAGAGTATTTGCCACACCCAAAAAGATGGGTGCCGAAACCGCCGAGGCTAATATCAACGCCGGTTTAGCAGCCGCTCGCCAAATAGTGGCGTTCATCAAGAATGGCGATAAAACTTTTCAGGTAAATAAGTAGTTGGTAGGTTAGGCGTTAAACGTTAAACGTTATCCGAATTAATTAAAGGGATGGACCATAAGGAATTAGATGCTTGGAAAGTTGCCGTTGATTTATCAGTTGAGATATATTCCTTAACTCAGAGTTTTCCAAAAGAGGAAATTTTTGGGTTAGTCCAACAGATAAGACGTTCAGCTATCTCGATACCATCTAATATCGCCGAGTGATGCGCTAGGGGTAGTTCAAAGGAAACCATACATTTCCTTTATGTCTCTCTTGGCTCATTGGCTGAATTGGAAACGCAAATAATAATTGCTTCAAAATTGGGCTTTGTTAATGGAATCGATGAACTTTTAAAAAAGTTGAACAAATTAAAGCAAGTTATTTTAGGATTAATTCGATATTTGTTGAAAACTGTTTAACGTCTCACGTTTAACATTTAACGTTTAAATTATGGTAAAAATTAAAGCATTTAAGGGTATTCGTCCACCAAAGGAGATTGCTAAGGAGGTGGCTGCACGTCCGTACGACGTGCTTAATTCACAGGAAGCAAAAGCAGAAGCAGGGGAAAAATCGTTGTTGCATATCACTAAACCCGAGATCGATTTTGATCCTATAATCGATGAGCACACCCAACAGGCTTACGATAAGGCTGTGGAGAACTTCCGCAAATGGAAAGAACGCGGCTGGTTGGTTCAGGACCCCAAGGAGATGTACTACGTGTACGCTCAAACTATGGAGGGACGCACACAGTATGGTTTGGTGGCAGCCTGCCATTTTGAGGACTACATGGAAGGCCGCATCAAAAAGCACGAACTAACCCGCCCCGATAAGGAGGAGGATCGTATGATTCACATCCGTATCCAGAATGCCAACATCGAACCCGTTTTCTTTGCTTATCCCGCCCACAAGGAGATGGATCAAATTATTTCGAACGTTGTGAATACCAAAAAGCCTGAGTACGACTTTGTTGCCGACGATGGCTTTGGCCACCATTTCTGGGTAATTGATGATGAGGCAACCATTAAGCGTATAACCGAAATTTTTGCATCAATACCTGCCCTTTATGTTGCCGATGGTCACCATCGAACAGCAGCAGCAGCCCGTGTTGGGCTTGAAAAGAAAAATGCCAATCCCAACCACCGCGGCGACGAGGAGTATAACTACTTCCTTGCCGTAATCTTCCCCGATAATCAGTTGAAGATTATTGACTACAACCGCGTTGTAAAGGATTTGAATGGCCTTACCTCGGAACAGTTCCTTCAAAAACTTCGCGAAGGGTTTGTGGTTGAAGAAAAAGGCACTGAAATCTATAAGCCGCAACACCTTCACAACTTCAGCATGTATCTCGATGGTAAATGGTATTCATTAACTGCCAAGCCTGGAACCTATAACGATAACGACCCCATTGGTGTTCTTGATGTTACAATTCTTTCGAACCTTGTGCTTGACCCAATACTTGACATCAAGGATCTAAGAACATCAAAGCGCATCGATTTTGTTGGCGGTATTCGTGGTCTGGGTGAGTTAAAGAAAAGGGTAGATAGCGGCGAAATGAAGGTTGCTTTTGCGCTTTATCCCGTTTCCATGAAGCAACTTATCGATATTGCCGATACCGGCAATATCATGCCTCCTAAAACCACCTGGTTCGAGCCTAAGCTCCGCAGCGGGCTGGTTATTCACTCGTTGGAGTAAAAAATGAGATTTATAAGAAAGACCCCGCATTTATGCAGGGTCTTTTTTATATCCATTTTGTTCAGCAATCGTTTCCCAATTGTAGTTATACAATGGCAAATTGTTTATTTTTGCATTAAACTCAATGCAACCATGAATATTCCAGAGCAACTCAAAAAGATTAAAAACGAATTACCCCAGCATGTTAAGCTAATTGCCGTTAGCAAAACGCATCCTGTGAGTGTAATTATGGAGGCCTACAATGCTGGGCATAAGGTGTTTGGCGAGAACAGGGTGCAGGAGTTAGTCTCAAAATACGATGAAATGCCTAAGGATATTGAGTGGCATTTAATTGGCCATTTGCAAACCAATAAGGTAAAGTATATTGCACCGTTTGTATCGCTTATTCATTCGGTTGATAGTTTAAAGTTGCTTTCGGTTATCGATAAGGAAGCCCAAAAATGCAATCGGGTAATCGATTGCTTGTTACAGGTTTACATTGCTTCCGAGGAAACAAAGTTTGGTCTTTCTGCCGATGAACTCCATGAGCTGCTACAAAGCCCTGAATTAGGACTGATGAAAAATATTAGGATATGTGGATTGATGGGAATGGCAACTTTTACCGATAATAAGGAACAGGTTCGCATGGAATTCAGGTTCCTCAAGAACCTCTTCCATGATGTGAAACTAAAGTATTTCAAGGAACAATCATCGTTTAAAGAGCTCTCAATGGGCATGTCGAGCGATTACCGTATTGCGGTTGAGGAGGGTAGCACCATGGTGCGAATCGGAAGCAATATTTTTGGTCATCGAAGCTATACCTAAGCTAAAATTTTGTAATTTTCAATCGTATTAAAAACACTTAACCATGGCTAAAATTGAAACAACCTATCTGGGACTATCGTTGAGGTCACCCCTGATTGTCAGCAGTTCCGGTCTAAATTCGTCGGTCGATCGTATTAAAAAATACCAGGAATTTGGTGCAGGTGCAATTGTTCTGAAGTCATTATTCGAGGAGCAAATCCTGCATGAGGTAAACCACCTGGAAAAATATACCGATTATACCGAGGCGGCTGATTACCTTAAACACTACGTATCGGCCAATAATGTTCAGGAGTATATCAGCCTGATTAAGAGCGCTAAGCAAAGTGTTGATATTCCTGTAATTGCAAGCATTAACTGTGTAAGCGATAGCCAATGGCTCTCGTTTGCATCGCGTATTCAGGAAGCCGGGGCCGATGCCCTTGAGGTGAATATCTACTACTTACCGCTCGACCCTAAGCGTAAGGCCGATGAGTATGAGCGTATTTATAATAACATTGCTGAAAAGTTACATAAAATAATTACTATTCCCGTGGCCTATAAATTAGGTTCGCATTTCACCAATCCTCTCAATGTGATGGAGAACTTGCGCTACCGTGGTGCCAAAGGAGTAGTGCTTTTCAATCGTTTCTTTGAGCCCGATATCGATATTCATGCCATGAAGGTAGTGCCAGCCGATATTTTCAGTAACCCTTCCGATTTACGTTACACCTTGAGGTGGGTTGCCATAGCCAGCCAACTAATCCCAGAGGTAGATATTTCTGCCTCAACCGGGGTTCACGATGGCGAAGCCTTGGTTAAGATGTTACTTGCAGGAGCCAAATCGGTTCAGGTTTGCTCGGCTATATACCGCAACGGCCCTAAGCACATTGAAGTCATGCTTAATACGCTCACCGAATGGATGAACCAGAAAGGGTTTACTTCGATATCCGATTTCAGGGGTAAACTCAATGTTGGCTCTATACCTGACCCAACCCAGTATGAGCGTAGCCAGTTCATGAAATACTTTTCAAACTACGAGTAAAAAATAACCGCCGAAAGGCGGTTTTTTATTGGTATCAGTGCTCATTCAGAACTTTTTCGAGCTCTGCTATTAAGGGTTGAGTTTCTGGGTTTTCCGATTTAGCCGATTTGATTTTCTTTTTCAAATCACTTAGCTCATCTGAGTTCAGGTTCTCAATTATGTTTTCAAGCACTGTAAAGGCTTCGAGGCAAGCCTGGTAATTTCCATGCTCCATGATATCGATAAAAATATCGATATGGGGTGTAAAGTCCAACCTGCTTTGCCAGCAAACCGATACCAACAGATGGATATCCTTTGATCTTTTATTCTGTTTGATGGTCTCAATAATTGTTACTATGCTCGATTTGTTTTTCAGGTCAACTAAAAAATTTACCACCTCATTCTTGAGATTCTCGGAACGGGAGCTGAAAAGTAGATTAATTATCGTGGGTAGCATATAATCTTCACCGCTCTCGCGAAGTTCCGCGAGTAACCCTATGATTGCTTCATCGGAACTGCTATCAATACTCTTTTGGAAAAGCTCAACCTTATTGGTTTGCATACGAATCGATGTTTTTGCAAATTTAGTTCAATTTAATGATAAGGGAATAACTTTTGTTGAAGTACATCGATTTATTAGGGCAAAAGCAAATATTAGCCTAAAAATCAATGTCGTTTAATTAAGACCAAACTACCATAAAA
>LUYY01000159.1 GCA_001603415.1 Bacteroidales bacterium Bact_07
TGATTTTTTGCTTTTAACTAATGGAGGAAAATAAAAAGGTGTAGAAAAACTTCCACATTTTGTGGAATTCAGTTGGTGTTTCTCTACTCAACTACTGGTTAATAGGATTGTTTGCGCTTTGTATGGCTCGGTAAAACACATCGTGGATGCGTGTTCGGTAGTTAAGGTTTGAAAGTTTTGTATTTTCCGCATCGGGGTGAACGCGGTTCGACAGGAAAATGTACACCAACCCGTTTTGTGGGTCAGCCCAAACCATTGTTCCGGTAAAGCCGGTATGGCCGAAACTTTCGGGCGAAGCCATTTGCCCGGCAGGCGACGATCCGTTGGAATTGGGCTTGTCGAAACCGTATGCACGGCGGTTTCCATTTGTTGATTTTACGTTTGCAAATAGGTTAACAGTTCCCGGTTCAAAGAAGCGTTCGCCACCATATTCCCCATCGTTGAGGTAAAGCTGCATTAGCTTAGCCAAATCGTTTGCGTTGGCAAAAAGGCCCGCGTGGCCTGCTACTCCACCTAACATGGCTGCTGCTGGGTCGTGAACATGCCCCCAGATTAACTGCTTGCGGAAAACGGGGTCGTGTTCGGTTGGGGCTATCCTTTCGGTGTCAAAACGCCGTAATGGGTTAAAACAGGTATAGTTCATCCCTAACTTGCTGTATATAGGCTCAACAACTTTGTCTAACTTTTTCTGCTCAAGGGTTTCAATTACTTTTTGCAGGTAAAGGAAACCTAAATCGCTGTATCGGTATTTACCGGCATCGGTAATGGGCGATTGGTTTATCCATTTGTAAATGGAATCGCTAATGCTTGCCGATGAGTAAATACGGAAAGCCACATTGTTTGGGAAGTTAGCGCTGGAATCGGTTCGGTAGAACTTAGGGCTTGGGTAGGCGAACCTGCTGGCAAAGCGTTTACCATTAAACTTGTAGGGATGCGTTTGGCTAAAGGTTTCAGTCCATAATGGAATGTTTGGTTCCAGCGAGGTTAAAGTATTCATGTAAAAGGGTATCCATGCCTGCAATCCGGTTTGGTGACGGAGAATATCGCCAATCAGTAATTTCGATTTATCGGGAAAGCCCTTTAGATCCATAAATTGACCAAGTTTTGAGTCGAATGAGAGCATACCCCGGCTGTAAAGGCTCATTACGGCAGGTAAAGTAGCAGCCGCCTTGGTTACCGATGCAATATCGTAGAGCATTCTGATATCGTTACCGTATTCCGAAACATAGGTAGGTTTACCAAACGCCTTGTTGTAGAACACAACGCCATCCTTTGCCGCAAGAATTTGCATGCCAGGGGCGGCTCCGGTTCTGATTATTTCCATGGCAATGGAATCAACTTCCGATAGCATTTCCGACTTTATTCCGAGTTCTTCAGGAATTCCATAGCCAAGCCTAATTTTTTGGCTGGAATGGGAACCGGTGTACATACCAAACAGGTCGCTTGCTGTTACGCTTAACCTGCCTGAGAACGGAATGCCACCAAAAATGGCTTGAGCCGTAAGGCTTTGGCTGTCGGTTGAGTTATCGTATGACACAATTATTGCAGCAAAGGCTAATGGATTAGAAAACCGGCTAATGGAGTAGGGGTTGCCAAATAGGTTAACGATCACCTTTTTACGGAACGACAGGTCGAACAGGAAATTGGATGCTTGCTGGCTAACACCGTATCCCTTTGCTGCTTTGCTCTCGATGGTGTGGTATCCCACAATCACCAGGTTGTAGGGTTCAAGCTCAGCAAGTAGGGTGTCGAACTCAGTTTGTTCCGCTTCAGCATTAATGGAAAATGTATGGATGGCAGTGTAAAGTTCAAGCTGTTCGCGGAAGGCATCGCCCTTGTTTGATCCAATCTCTAAATATGCTATTCGTAAGGTATCGAGTCGCTTGAGCGGAACAAAATCGTTGGGATTGTGAACAACGGTTATGGCATCACTAATGATTTTGCGGCGGAGAACCTGTGAGTATGGTAGGTTTAAATCGTTGTAGAGCCCATCTATTTTGATGGGTTGATATCTATTTAAACCCACAAGATACTTGGCCATTAAAACCTTTTTACATTTTATGTTGATCAGATCTTCGGGTATTTGACCAGTTCGGGTGAGTTGCTCAATTTTTTTTATGGTGTTCTCAATCTCTGATGGGAAAAGAAGAATATCGTTTCCGGCTAAGAGCGAACGGATGTTTGCATCGATAGGGTCGAAGGAGGCCGATACGCCTTTCATATTTAGTGCATCGGTAAAAGCAAGGCCATTAAAACCAAGTTCGCCAAAAAGTTTTTGTCCTACAATTCGCGACGACAGGCTCGAGGGGAGGAGCGTATCGGGTTCGAGCGAGGGTATTTTAAGGTGTGCAACCATAATACCAGTCACACCTGATGAAATGAGCCTTTTAAAAGGGTAAAGCTCAACAGAATCGATATGGTTTGCGCTGTGCTGCACCAGGGGTAGTGTTAGGTGAGAATCGTCGTAAGTGTCACCATGGCCTGGAAAATGCTTGGCGCAAGCCAGTATCCCATTATCCTGCAAGCCCTTGGCGTAGGCTATGCCATGCCGGCTTACCATATCCATATCCTGCCCAAAAGACCTTGAACCTATAACGGGATTTAGCGGATTTGTGTTGATATCGACAACCGGAGCAAAGTTGATGTGTATGCCTAACCGTTTTAGCTGTCGCGCAATATCGGCGGCCATTTGGTACGTAAGTATAGTGTCGTTTGTGGCACCCAGTGCCATTTGTCTGGGATACGATAAGGTGCTATCGAGGCGCATGCCTAAACCCCATTCGGCATCAATACCAATAAGCAGCGGAACCCTTGCTAACGACTGGTAGTAGTTGGTTTGCTGTGCTTGTCGAACAGGCCCGCCCTGAAAGAATATCAACCCACCAATTCCTTGTTTTGATATTAGCTGCGATATTTCCTTGACATGGGTATCGTTCTGGTTTGAGTATGCAGCCACCATAAAAAGCTGCGCAATGCGCTCTCTTAAACTTAGGCGGTTGAAAACAGAATCGACCCACCGCAATTGGTTAACCGAATCGGCCTTGCAAATTAACGGGTTAACAAACTGAGCGTTAATGGTTTGAACAAACAGCAGCGGTATTAATACCCAAAAAAAACGTTTCATTTTGAATAGGTTAAGGCTCTTGCAATGCAAATATAACATTAGCTGGCAATTGTGCCATTGTTAAGTTGATTTTGTTGCGAAAGGGGGTTGGAGTTAAAAGTGAAAAGTGAAAAGTTAAAAGTGAAACGTGGCTTGTGAGTCGTTAGCCGTTAAACGTGAGCAGTTACTCGGCTGGGGGATTTTGGCTTTTACTATCAACCATTTTCGGCCAACTGTCAAGTAAAATCACGAACATGGAGCAACCACCAACAAACAACGAAACAGCTATCCTTCTAGTTCTTCCATTTCTTTTTGAAGGGCTGCCATTTTAATGGCTGTAATGGCTGCTTCAACGCCTTTATTGCCATGTTTACCGCCGGCACGGTCGAGTGCTTGCACAAGGTTATCGGTGGTAAGCACCCCAAAAATGAAAGGTATGTTATAGTTCATGTTAAGTTCAGTAATGCCATAGGTAACCCCCTGGCAAATGAAATCGAAATGGCGGGTTTCGCCCTGTATTACACAGCCAAGGCAAATAACTGCGTCCAAGTCGGCGTACTCGGCCATGAACTGTCCGCCAAGGGTTAGTTCAAAGGCACCGGGAACATGCTTTACCAGAATGTTCTCGTCGGTTGCGCCATGCTCAATCAGTGTGTTGTAAGCGCCTTCAAGCAATTTGTGGGTTACTTTATCGTTCCAGTCCGACACCACAATGCCAAACTTCATGTTCTTTGCACTTGGAACCTTATTGGGGTCGTAGCTCGATAGATTTTTCAGATTAGTAGCCATAGCAATGAATTTTGTTTTCAAAGATACTAAAATAAGCATTAAAAAATAAGGGGTGACATTGCGCTGCACCCCTTAAAATATGCTTTATGTTAATATGCTATTTGTTCATCAGTACGTTTAAGCGTGCAATATCTTTCTCAATATCCCTGGCTTCAACGCTCTTGGGAAAATCGTTTTTGATGATGTTGTAAATATCAAGAGCTTTACCGTACTGTTTCAGTTCTTCGTAAACCATGCCAGCCTTTTTATAGAAAATAGGCGAAGTGAAATCGTTCTTTTCGTATTTGGCAGCTTTAACGTAAAATTTGGCTGCGTCGTTCAGCTTTTTGAGTTCAACGTAGCAATCGCCAATAGCGCCATAGGCAATGGGGGTAACCATTTGGTCGCCGGCATCAAATTTTTTGAGGTAATCAATGGCCTTTTGGTATTCGCCCATTTCGCGGAGGCAGATGCCTGCGTAGTAGTTAGCCAGGTTTCCGGTGCGGGTCATACCATACTTATCGGCAATAGCTGCAAAGCCAAGGTCATTCTCGTTACCGTTGAGTGCCAGGCGGAACGAATCCTGTTCAAAGTAATACTGTGCCTGGAATATTTGTGAGCTGGCTTCATCTTCCTTGGGTTGGAGGTAAAGTCGCTTGTAGCCAAAGTAAATTGCCACAATTGCCAGAATAGCCGCAACAATAATAGTTAGGCTCTTTTGGTTTTGCTCAATAAACTGCTCGGTACGGGTTAAAGCGTTGTCAATTGACTCTACGGTATCGTTAGTCTGCTGTTTCTTTTTGTCTGCCATATCTGATGAGTATTTATTTTTTAACAAAGCAATCGCAAAAGTAATTGTTTTTGTAATATCTGAAAATTTTAGGCAAACATTTTCGGTTTAATTACCTTTGCAAATATTCATTTTTGGTTTTTATGCATCTTAAAAGGCTAACAGCCATCAACTATAAGTCGATAAATCAGGTTGATATCGAGTTTGATGTCAAAATAAACTGCTTTGTGGGTAATAACGGTCAGGGTAAAACCAACCTGCTTGATGCCATTTATTACCTTTCCATGTGCAAAAGCTCAATGTCGTCAACCGATTTGCAGGTTGTACGTCATAGCCAAGATTTTTTTGTGCTACAAGGATTTTACTCCCGACAAGGAGTAGATGAGAGTATATACTGTGGGATTAAACAAGGCGAAGGGAAAGTTTTTAAGCGTAATGGTAAAGTTTACGATCGTCTTGCCGACCATATTGGGTTTCTTCCGGTGGTAATGGTATCGCCTACCGATAACGAATTGGTTGAGGGTAGTGGCGAGGAGCGCCGTAAGTACATGAACGGGGTGATTTCGCAGATTGATAGGGTGTATCTCGACGAAGTGCTGCGCTATAACCGCTTGCTTGCCCAGCGTAACAGTCTGCTGAAATCCTATTCCCGAACGGCCTTTAGCTACGACCTTATTGAGGCCATCGATATTCAGCTTGCGGAGTATGCTTCGGTAATTCATTCCAAACGCAAGGCGTTTGTTGAGCAGCTTATCGAAATTCTTCAGGAGTATTACCGTAAGGTTTCAGGTGGAAAGGAAAAGGTTTCGCTAAGCTACAAATCGCATCTGAACGATACGCCAGCCGAAATTCTCTTTCGCGATAACATTGAGAAGGATAGGGTATTGCAGTACACCTCGGTAGGGATTCATCGCGATGACCTCACACTTTTAATTGATGGGTACCCTATTCGCAGCGAGGGTTCGCAAGGTCAACAAAAAACCTACCTGATAGCCCTGAAGCTTGCTCAGTTCGATTTCATTGCCCGGGTTGCAGGAATCAAACCCATTCTGTTGTTCGACGACATCTTTGATAAGCTCGATACCGGTAGGGTTCATCGGCTTATCGATATGGTTGCCAACGATGGGTTTGGCCAAATCTTTATCACCGATACCAACAAGAATAGGCTCGAGGAGGTTTTGGCCAAAGTATCCTCCGGCTATCGATTCTTTAGGGTTGATAATTCTGAATTTGAACTGGTTGAATCGAGGTAATTGTATGAGCGACCACAACACCAAATCGTTGGGCGAAGCCATTAAGGCATTCATCGATGCCATGAAATGGAACGATAACTTTAATCAGGCTTCAATTCGGGCTGATTGGGAAAAGATAGTCGGGCGCGATATTGCCATGAACACCACCGATGTTCAGTTCAAGGAGGGTGTCTTAACCATTAGCCTGAACTCGGCAGCCTTGCGACAGGAGCTACACATGCGTCGGAAAAATCTGCTTGCTCATATTAATGAGTTCTACGGTACTGAAATGGTCAAGGAGATTAGATTAAAGTAAAAACCCCACTTTTTTATGGAGGGGTTTGTGATTTTAAGGTCGAAGCGAATTCATAAGCAAATCGTAAACATGTTCACGCCTATCCTCAAGGAATTGAGCCATTTGCTCGTTACTTAATGTCATTCTATACCCAATTAGCCATTTTATGGCAAATGGGAAGAGGATTAAGGAGATCATGCTGATAAAAAATTGTTCGGGGTCAACCTTTCGGATATTACCTAACTCGGCTTCATGCTTGAGTTGATTAGAAAAGGTTTCGGTATTGTATAGGGTATGTACGGCTTTTAGCCTCGATGCCTGCTCGGCATTCCTATGAATAATCGAGAGCACAAAGGGAACAAGCAGGGGGTCTTCGGTTAGTATGTCGATGTAGGCGTTAATGTATGTCTTGATTTTTTGATCAAGGGGCATATCGGCGTTAAGGATTTGCCTGATTTTTTGACCGTTATCCTTTATCGATTGCTCAAAAATCTGTTCGAGCAAGTTTTCCTTGCTCTGAAAGTAGTAGTTCATGAGCGATAGGTTCACGCCTGCTTTGGATGCTATTTCACGAACGCCAACTCTGTCCACTCCTTTGGCTATAAAAAGTTCGCGGGCTGTTTCCATCAACTTTAATCGGGTTGCGTTTCCGTGCTTGGTATCCATAATTTTCAAAGTTTTTTTCAAAATTATTAAAAT
>LUYY01000160.1 GCA_001603415.1 Bacteroidales bacterium Bact_07
ATTTGTTAATGGCCTCAAAAATATCACATCCATTTAAAAAACAAAAATTAAGCCATAAAATTATCGTTTTTTGTTAAAAAATGTAGTAATCATATTGGAACATTCATTGGCGAGAACTCCGCTGATAGTTTTTGTTTTGGGATGAAGTATATTCTTAGCAATTAGTGAAAATCCTCGTTTTGGGTCAGGGGCACCGTAAACCAATTGACCAACCTGAGCCCAGTATAGGGCACCCGCACACATTGGGCAGGGCTCAATGGTAACATAAAGCGTACATTGATTTAAATATTTACCTCCCAGGTAGTTGGTTGCAGCGGTAATGGCTTGCATTTCGGCATGTGCTGTTGGGTCGCCAAGGGTTTCGGTCAAATTGTAAGCACGCGATACTATTCGGCCGTTGCATACAACTACCGCTCCAATTGGCACTTCGTCTTTTGCCAGTGCTTTTTGCGCTTCCTTTAGTGCTTCGCGCATGAAAAACTCATGATCCTTTGTGTTTTCCATATAAGATTTTGGCCAAATATATCAAAAAATATAGCGTAAGCATCGTTTTTTATTTTTACATTCGCAACCTGAAAATGGTATTAGATATGTACAGATCACATACTTGCGGAGAACTTAGAATTGCTCATGTAGGCAGCAATGTTACCCTTAGTGGATGGGTGCAACGTATCCGAAACCTTGGTGCAATGACCTTCATTGACCTTAGAGATAGGTATGGAATAACACAGGTAGTTGTTGACGACAGCTCTAGTGGCGATGTCAAGGAGGTTGTCAAGGAGCTTGGTCGTGAATATGTTATCCAGATTTCGGGCGAGGTGGTGGAACGGGCAAGCAAGAACAGCAAACTCCCCACCGGAGATATTGAGGTTAAGGCAAAAACAGTAAAAATACTCAATACCAGTGAGATACCCCCATTTACCATTGAGGACGAAACCGATGGTGGCGACGAATTACGAATGAAGTACAGGTATCTTGATTTACGTAGAAACCCGGTAAAGAACGCCTTACTATTGCGCCACAGAATGGCTCAGGAAGTTCGGAAATACCTTGATGCACAAGGTTTTATTGAGGTTGAAACGCCGTTCCTCATTAAATCGACACCTGAGGGTGCCCGCGATTTTGTTGTGCCCTCGCGAATGCATCCGGGTGAATTCTACGCTTTACCCCAATCGCCTCAAACCTTTAAGCAACTCCTGATGGTTGCCGGTTTCGATAAGTACTTCCAAATTGTGAAATGCTTCCGCGATGAGGATTTACGTGCCGACAGGCAACCGGAGTTTACTCAAATTGACTGTGAGATGTCGTTTGTGGAGCGCGACGATGTGCTCAACACCTTTGAAGGGCTGATTAAACATCTTTTTGCCCATGTAAAAGGCATCAATTTTGATGAATCCTTCAGACGGATGCCCTACAGCGAGGCCATGGAGAAGTATGGCTCCGATAAGCCCGATTTACGATTTGGGATGGAATTTGTTGAGCTGAGTTCAATTGTGAAAGGCAAAGGTTTTAAGGTTTTTGACGATGCTGAGTATATTGGCGGAATTTGTGCTACTGGGTGTGCGGGGTACACCCGCAAACAGCTCGATGAGCTAACCGAGTTTGTTAAGCGCCCTCAGGTTGGAGCCAACGGTTTGGTTTACATTCGCTATACCGACGAAGGCATTAAATCGACTATCGATAAGTTCTACACCCCGGAGGATTTAATGACCGTTGTCAATGCCATGGGTGCAAAACAGGGCGATCTCATTCTTATTCTTGCTGGCCAAAAGAAGAAAACGCTCTCAGCCCTTTGCGAGTTGAGGCTGGAAATGGGAAACAGACTTGGTTTACGGTCAAAGGATGTGTTTGTTCCGCTCTGGGTGGTCGATTTCCCGCTGTTGGAGTGGGACGATGAGGCACAACGATTCTTTGCCATGCACCACCCATTTACTTCGCCAAACCCTGAGGACATTCATTTGTTTAAAACCGATCCCGCAAAAATCAGGGCAAATGCCTACGACCTGGTGATAAATGGTGTGGAGATTGGCGGTGGTTCAATCAGAATTTTTGACAGGGAACTCCAACAGACCATGTTCGATACCCTTGGATTTACCAAGGAGGAGGCTGAGAAACAGTTTGGATTCCTACTCAATGCCTTTAGGTACGGTGCACCACCCCATGGCGGTATTGCTTTTGGTTTCGATAGGCTATGCTCAATGTTTGGCGGTAGCGATTCTATTCGCGACTACATTGCATTCCCAAAAAATAACGCAGGTCGTGATGTGATGATCGATTCGCCTTCTACTATCAGCCAGCAGCAACTCGATGAGCTATCTATTCAAATCAAAAAGAACAAATAGACACTTTTGGATTGGTTATAAAAAAACATCCGGCTAACTGCCGGATGTTTTATTTTTTTTCTGCAACAATAAACTATTGAGCTGCAGGTACAGTGTCGGTTTGAGCTTCAACAGTAGATGAGGTATCAACTTGCTCGGTTTGTTCCTGAGCAGGTTGTTCTTCCTGCTTAGGAGCAGATTTACAAGCAACCATTGAAAGCATTCCGGCAACCATTAGGAAAAATACAAACTTTTTCATGATAATAAATTTAGTTAGTTCATTGCAAAAGTAAACAAAAATAATGTCAAATCCAAAAGTTTATAAATATCAATAAGCCAATATTTTAAATCTCAGCAAGATGAATGTGGTATGTTTACATCTGAAAGAATTGGATTTAGAATAAATAGGTATTTCAAATAGATAGTGTTCCTTTGCTTGTTGTTATAGTTTACACTGGTTGATTATAAACCATAATAAGAATGTATCTTTGCAAAAATTCAAATTTGTCGAGAATAGAGAACTTAAACTCGATATTACAGCAATATATTACCGAAACGGAAAGCAAAATGAAGCTTTCCGACAAGTCTTGTTTTGTCAAAGGCCTGGCAGGCTCATCATTAGCGTTTATTGCCTCTGCAATACATGGTAAGTCGGAAACCCCTTTAGTAATTGTTTTGAATGAGAAGGAAGAAGCCGCTTACGCTTTTTCTGACCTTTCTGCATTGCTTGGCATGGAAAAGGTTTTCTTTTTCCCATCGTCGTACAAGCGCTCTATACAGTTCGACCAGGTATTGCCCGAAGCAATCATTCAACGTACCGACGTGCTGAACCTACTGAGGCAAATGGATGACGGTCAAAATGTAAAATCGGTTATTGTTACTTATAGCGATGCACTTTTTGAAAAAATTCCCCTTCGGGAAGTTCTGAAAGAAAATACTTTAACCATTGTAAAAGGCGAGCGAGTCTCGACCGATTTTATCACCGAAGTTCTCTTTGAGTATGGTTTTGAGCGTACCGATTTTGTTTATGAGCCCGGCCAGTTTGCCATTAGGGGTAGTATTATCGACGTATTCTCTTACTCATCGGCTATGCCTTACCGTATCGATTTTTTTGGCGATGAGGTTGAGTCGATTCGAACTTTTGATGTGGAAGACCAACTATCGCGCGATTTACTCCAGTCCATATCAATAATCCCTAACCTGCAGGAAAAGAAGCAAACCGAAGGTGAAATTCTTACTAATGAACTGCCCGAGGATTCAATAGTGTGGGTAAAGAATCCAGAGTTGGTGCTTGAACGTCTAAACCAGCTTGCCGATATAGCCCAGCAGATCGATTTTAAAGCCCAGGCTGGGTATGCAACCGGAAAGGAATTCTTTAGTTCACTTCAGAATCATAGCACATTTTACTTTGGCTTAAGGCCTCCGGTTTCGGTTCAACAAACCATTGAGTTCACAACATCGCCACAGCCATCATTCTCCAAAAATTTTGAACTGCTTGCCGATGATATTGAACAGAAAAACCTAAACGGTTATAGGGTTTACTTGCTTTCCGAAAATCAAGCGCAACTCGAAAGGCTCAACAACATTTTACATTCCGTTAAACCCGACCTGCAATTTGATGTGGTTAACGAGAGTATTTCGGAAGGTTTTGTTGACCACAGCTTGAGGATTTGCCTCTACACCGATCACCAAATCTTTGACCGTTACCATAAGTATCGTTTAAAACATGAGTTTTCCCGTCGCGATGCACTTACCATGCAGGAGCTAATAAACCTGCAACCTGGTGATTATGTAGTTCATATCGATCATGGGATTGGGGTCTTTGGTGGATTGGTTAAAACCGAAGTGAATGGCAGGGTACAGGAGGCAATTAGGCTAATTTACCAGGATAACGATACGCTGCTTGTAAATATTCATAACCTCCATAAAATATCCAAGTACCGCGGAAAGGATGCCGAACCGCCAAAGGTTTATAAATTGGGATCAGGCGCTTGGCAAAAGCTCAAGCAACGGACCAAGGCTAAAATAAAGGATATTGCAAAAGATCTTATAGCTCTTTACGCTAAACGAAAGGCGCAAAAAGGTTTTGCTTTCTCACCCGATACCTACATGCAACAGGAACTTGAAGCCTCCTTTATTTACGAAGACACTCCCGATCAGCAGAAGGCTACGCAGGCAGTTAAACTTGATATGGAAGATGAGCGTCCCATGGATAGGCTTGTGTGTGGTGATGTAGGTTTTGGGAAGACCGAGGTGGCTATTCGGGCTGCCTTTAAAGCAGTTGCCGATAGTAAACAGGTGGCTGTTTTGGTACCAACCACTATACTGGCTTTGCAGCATTACAGAACCTTCACTTCGCGCCTAAATGGTTTTCCTTGCACTGTTGAGTTTATTAGCAGGATGAAAACAGCCGCCCAACAGCGTGAGATTCGGCAGCGTTTAAAGGAGGGCAAGATTGACATCCTCATAGGAACACATTCCATATTAAAGGAAGCATCAAATTTTAAAGATTTAGGTCTGTTAATTGTAGATGAGGAGCAGAAATTTGGGGTGGCCGCAAAAGAAAAAATCAGGCAGTTCAGGCTGAATGTCGATACTTTAACGTTAACTGCAACCCCTATTCCCCGTACCCTGCAATTCTCACTGATGGGAGCAAGAGACCTTTCAATAATCAATACTCCTCCACCTAATAGGTATCCCATTCAAACGGAGTTACACATTTTTAACGCCGCAATTATTAAGGAAGCAATTGAATATGAAGTTTCGCGGGGCGGACAGGTGTTTTTTGTTCATAACCGTGTACAAAACATCCAGGAAGTACAGATAATGCTGCAAAAGATTGTTCCAAAGATCAGAACGGCAGTGGCTCATGGTCAAATGGAACCATCGAAGCTCGAAAGCATTATGCTCGATTTTATAAACGGCGATTACGATGTTCTCATTTCAACAGCCATTATTGAGGCTGGGCTCGATATTCCCAATGCTAATACTATTATAATAAACAATGCCCATATGTTTGGGCTTAGCGATTTGCACCAGTTACGGGGAAGGGTAGGGCGATCCAATAAAAAAGCCTTTTGTTACTTGCTGGCTCCGCCACTCGAGGCTCTAACCCCTGAGGCAAGGCGAAGGTTAAAAGCCATTGAAGAGTTCTCGGAGTTAGGAAGTGGTTTTAGCATTGCCATGCAGGATCTGGATATCAGAGGTGCGGGAAACCTACTTGGGGCAGAGCAGAGCGGATTCATTACCGAAATTGGATATGAAACATACCAACGTATTCTCGATGAGGCCATTGAAGAACTAAAAGAAACCGAATTCCGCGAACTCTTTACATCGCAACAATCTGAAATCAGAACCGATAAATGGGTTGGCAGCAATGTTGACTGCCAGGTTGAGACCGACCTGGAGGTACTAATACCCGATTATTATGTTTCCAATACAGCCGAACGCATTAAGCTCTACCGGGAACTCGATTCCATTAAAAGTTCACAAGAACTTGAAAGTTTTGGCAATGAACTTCGCGATAGGTTTGGCCCTATTCCTGAACCTGTTGCAGAGTTAATGAATATTGTTAGGCTCCGTTGGGTTGCTGTGGAATTGGGTATCGAAAAAATCATGCTCAAAAATGGCAAGGCGCATGCCTATTTTATTTCCAATCAGCTATCGCCTTTTTACCGAACATCAACCTTTGAGCGCATTATTAACTATATTTTGCGTAACCCAAGTATTTTTGCCATGAAGGAGGGCAACGATAAATTGATATTGACCATCAAGGATACTCCAGATGTAAGTAAAGCAATTGCCATTCTACAACAAATGTACGATAGTATCCGTTAGTAATTAAAAGTGAGTATGAATCTGATTATCGATATAGGTAATACTTTAACAAAAATTGCGGTTGCCAATGGCAAGGAGGTCAAATTCTTCCATGGATACTCGGAGTTAGACATTGCCGATTTAATACCTATTATTAATGAGTTTAAGCCCGACCGTTGTATTGTTTCGGCTGTTGGGAAAATACCAGTTAACACTTTGGTTTGGTTGAAGCAAAACATACCGGTACATATTGCTGGGGCAAATACTAATATTCCACTTAAAAATGAATACTCCACCCCCGAAACCCTTGGTTTCGATAGGCTAGCAGTGGCGGTTGGGGCAAATTACCTTTTCCCAAACCGCAATGTTCTGGTTATTGACGTTGGAACTGCCATTACCTACGATTTGGTAACAGGTAATGGGATTTACAAAGGTGGTGCTATATCGCCAGGCTTGCGATTGCGGTTTAAAGCGTTAAACGATTATACGGCAAAACTGCCACTTATCGATAAATTTGAGGCAGTTGAGATTATTGGCACTTCAACCGTCGAATGTATAAGTTCAGGGGTAATTAATGGAACCGCTTTGGAAATAGATGGTTACATTGATAAAATTAGCTCATTTTATGAAGATTGTGTGGTGGTTTTAACAGGAGGCGATGCAAATTTCTTGGCTAATATGTTAAAAAATAGCATATTTGTAAACCCATTTTTAATGGTAATAGGTTTAAACAGAATACTTGAATTCAATGTATAGATTAGCATTTAAGAGTTTTTTGATTTTAGCAGGGCTGATATGCCTTTCTGAATTTACTATGGCTCAAAGCCTTAATACCTATTCGCCCTATTCACGTTATGGCATAGGTGTGTTGAGCCAGCCAGGTTTTTCGCAAAATCGTTCCATGGGTGGTGTAACGCAAGCCTACAAGAACGAGACAGTTATCAATTTTAACAACCCTGCCTCTTACTCTGTGAGGGATAGTTTGTCATTCCTATTCGATTTTGGCTTGGAAACCAATACGAGCGGCTTTACCGGATACGATCAGTATCTTAACTCACAAACATCGAGGAATTATGCCGGCGGAATTCACCACATTGCAATTTCGTTCCCAATTACTAAACGTATAGGATTTGCGGCAGGTTTAACACCCTACAGCTTTGTTGGATACAGGTTACTTCGTTTTGAAACCGATCCATACATCCTAAGTACTATTGGAAGAATCAAGTATTACCATACAGGAAGGGGGGGCATAAACCAAGCTTTTATTGGCATGGGAGTTAGCCCATTCAAGAACTTTTCGGTTGGGTTTAATATGCTTTACTATTTTGGAAGTTTGGATTACAATAACGATATTGAGTTCCCGTTAAGTTCCTATACCTTCACCAATGGCTATGTTCGTTCAAGCTTTCAGGTTAGCGACATCAATTTCAATATAGGAATGCAGTATTCAATAGTATTTGATAAAGAAAATAATACTAATATCACACTTGGCGGAACTTACCAGTTTGGGAAAAACATGAACTTAACTCAGAAATGGTTTGCTTCGCTCGAGAGCAATTTGCTCGATACGCTCTACCCCCATCCCGATAGGGAATCAAACTTTGAAATGCCATGGAGTTTAAATACTGGTGCTGCTTTTACATACAAGGATAAGTTAACCATACTGGGCGAATACTTTACTCAGGATTGGACTAAAACCACCCCTTTTAATGTGAATACACCAATGGCAAAAATGGAATCAATACGATTTGGTGTTGAATTTACTCCCAATAGAAATGATTTAAAGAGCTATTTCAGGAAGGTTAACTACAGAGCTGGCTTTTTTACCAATAAATCGAACCTAATAGTAAGTGGAAAGCAAATAAATGACTTTGGCATAACATTTGGTGCAGGTTTACCGTTAAAGGGGAAAACCAAGGTTAACCTATCATTTGAAATTGGGAAGAGAGGCACCGATGAAAGCTACTTAATAAAAGAAACCTTTAAGGCGTTTAATTTTAGTTTTACTTTTTACGATTACCCATGGTTCTTTAAACGGAAATACAATTAATGTTTAATATCGAAATAAAACCATAAGCCATGAAATTCAGAAATTACATTAGGTTATTTGCAGGTGTGTTACTTGTTTCTGTAAGCACTTCAAGTATCGCTCAGTCGTACTTGGAAAATCCTAAGTATGGGCCCGATGAAGAAACCCGCAAGGAGTGTGCAAAGAACATATCGCTTTACCAAACATTCTACCAGCAGAACAACTATAAGGATGCTTATAAGCCATGGCAGAATGTTATTAGAATTTGCCCTGCGGCGAGTCTTAACTCCTACATCCGAGGGGTAAAACTTATTAAAACCCGTTACGAGGAGGTAGCTGATCCCGCTCAAAAGAAAGCACTAGTTGACTCCTTGATGATGATCTACGATTTGCGTATTACCCATTTCGATAAAAAAGGAGCTGTTTTAGGGATGAAGGCCGAGGATCTTTTTACCCTTGCCCCTGAGCGTTACGAGGAAGCTTTTAACATTGCCAAGGAAGCGATAAGCATTGAGAAAGCAGCAACAAGCCCATCGACCCTGTTTGCCTATGTTTCAATTGCAAAGGCAATGTACGACAATAAAAAATTGACCGCCGACCAAGTAATTGAGCTTTACTCTCAGGTTAGCGACTATATTGATGCCCAAATTGCTGCTAACCCCAGCGATGATAAAGCAAAGCAGGCAAAGGATGGACTTGACGCTGTTTTTGCCAATATGGGTGTTGCAAACTGCGATAATGTTATTGCTCTTTTTGAACCCCGTTTTAAGGCAACCCCTGAGGATGTTAACCTCTGCAAAAAGATTCGTTCGTTAATGTCGGCTAACAGGTGTACTAGCCACCCGCTTTACCTGAATGCTAGCGTTCAAATCTTCAAGGCTGAGCCCAATGCCGATTTAGCCTTAGATATAGCAAGACTCCAGTACGAAGCTAAGAATGCCAAGGAGGCAGAAAAATACTACAACGAAGCTATTAACCTTGAATCAGCTGTTGAAAAAAGAGCTAACATTTATTATGAGCTTGCGCTCCTCACCTTTACTGAGCTGAAAAATCTGCCAAAAGCAAAAGAAATTGCCATGAAGGCAATAGAGGAAAATCCCCAAATGGGTAAGGCCTATAAACTTATTGGCGATATTTATGCCAGTGAGCGCAACTGCGGAAACAACGATTTTGAGAAGAAAACCGTTTACTGGGCTGCTGTTGACAAGTATATCAAAGCTAAGCAGGTTGATCCTGAACTCACCGATGCTATGGACAATCTTATCAGCACCTACAGCCAGTACTATCCTTCAAAAGAGGACATCTTCTTCTACGACCTTAAGGTTGGCGACTCTTATACCGTTGGATGCTGGATTAATGAACGCACTACTGTAAGGGAAAGAAAGTAGAAAAATGAATAGATTAAATACTTTTACAAGTATTGCTATGCATAAAGTAGTCCTCACCCTGGTGGGGGCTACTTCTTTATTTTTTGTCTCGTGCAAGGGTGACTCTGAGGCCATTGTTTACCTTTCCGATATCAAAACCACACCGGGAGTTACTGCATATAACTCTGAGGTGGTTTATACCGAAGAGGGTAAAGTGGTTTTAAAAGTGATTGCCCCCGAAACGGTTTACTACCAGTTTGCCGATGAGCCCTACACCGAATTTACCAAAGGGATAACCGTTTACACTTACGACAATGAGTTAAAGCAAGAGTCGAGCCTTACCGCCAACTATGCCATATACTATGAAAAGAAATCGCTGTGGCAGGCAAAAAACAATGTGGTGGCTAAAAATAGAAAAGGCGAGCAGCTATATACCGAAGAGCTTTACTGGGATCAGAATAAGCGCATCATTTATACCAATGTCAATGTTAAGATTAATAGTGTTAGCGGGATTATTTACGGCAAAGGGCTTATTGCCGATGAGAATTTTGAAAACTGGGAAGTTAAAGAGCCTTACGATGGCGAATTTGAGGTAGATCGATAGAATATATTTTTTATAGTAGCAAAGGGTTGTATTGATTTACAATCCTTTTTTTGTACCTTTACCTTTTGTAAACCATTCAATCTTTTATATGAATAAGTTGGCTTTCATCCTTGAACTAATTTGGCTTGCCCTTTCGCTATTCTGTTTGGGTTTAGGAATATGGGCTACATCTAACACGGGATTCAGCAAAAGTTACATGTTTTTTGTTTTGGCTGTAATTGCTCTACTTATGTATTTCCTGCGTAGGAGTAGGCGTAAGCGAATGGAGAATCAACAGTAAGCCATGGGAATGCAGCTATTGGTAATAGCGGTTGCTATTATTTTTTCGGCTTTCTTTTCGGGTGTTGAGATAGCTTTCCTATCCTCAAATAAGTTACGTTTTGAGTTAGAACGTAAGCATGGTCGGTTAACCTCACGCATACTCGATATCTTTTATCGGAACAAGGAGCAGTTTATAGCCACCATGCTGGTGGGGAACAATATCACCCTTGTTGTATATGGGATAGTAGTCGCTAACCTTTTAACCCCATTACTTGGCCCATTGAACCAATTCCCAATGCTGTTATTGCTTACCCAAACACTCATAGCCACCGTAGTTATCCTGCTTACGGGCGAATTCCTTCCTAAATCTATTTTCCGGCAGTATGCCAATGCTTTACTAAACTTTTTTGCTGTACCTATATTTATATTCTACGTTATATTCTATCCTATCAGCAAATTCATAACGTGGGTTTCGTACTGGATTATTCGTTTAGTTTTTCGGATGAAGCTCAAAGGAGTGGAGGAACAACGGATTTTCAGCAAGGTCGATTTGGATCATCTTGTGGAGCAAGCTGCCTCGGCAGAAGATAATTCCGAAGAGCAAGAACTAAAAATATTTCAAAAAGCACTTGATTTTTCAGAGGTAAGAATACGCGATTGTATGATTCCCCGAACCGATATTGAGGCTATTGATGTGGAGGAATCTATTGAACAGTTAAAAAAACTTTTTGCCGAAACTATGTATTCTCGCTTACCGGTGTTCCGCGACTCTATCGACAATATAATCGGCTACGTTAACTCAAAATCGCTTTTCCTTAATCCTAAGTCCATTAAAGACAGCCTAATCGATATCGATTATTTCCCTGAAACCATGAAGGCCAATGAGTTGCTAACGCATTTCATTAAAACCCACAAAAGCATTGCAATTGTGGTTGACGAGTTTGGAGGCACTGCCGGATTGGTTACCCTTGAAGATATTATGGAAGAAATTTTTGGGGAGATTGACGATGAGCATGATTTAAACGAGCTGGTAGAGAAAAAAATTTCCGACAACGAGTACATACTCTCCGGTCGGGCAGAGGTTTCGCATGTGAATGAGGTTTACGAGTTAAATATTCCCGAATCGGATGAGTATGAAACAATAGCGGGTTTCATTCTTCACCACCATCAAAGCCTTCCGAAGCCTGGCGATACTGTAAAAATCGAAAACTTTGATTTTAAGATCCTTAGGGTGAATAAAACCCGTATCGACTTGGTACGATTAGTTATAACCTAATGGATTTGTTCCTTTTTAACGGTTGTTAAAAAATTATCAAACCACTAAATTGCTTATTGTTGAAAATTACTATATTCGTGGCTCGAAAATTAATATTGTACCTTTTAAATATACTTGTAGATGGCAACACTTGAAAGAATAAGAAACCGTGCAGGCGTGTTGGTTTCTGTAGTTATTGGATTGGCGCTTTTTGCCTTTATACTTGGCGATTTTATTACATCGGGTGGCGCGTTCTTTAACCGCTCAAAGATGGAAATTGCTGAAATAGCTGGTAGTTCAATTTCTTACGAGGAATATCAGGCTATGGTTAGCGAGAACGAGAACCTACAAAAGCTCTTTTCGCAGCAAACAGCCCTGAACGAGCAGCAAATGCTTCAAATTCGCGAACAGGTTTGGCAAGATTTGCTTAGGGCAAACATCCTTCAGCCTGAGTATAAACGTTTGGGACTTAATATCCACCCCGACGAACTTTTTGATATGGTTCAGGGACGAAACATTCACCCATTCATCAGGCAACAGTTTGGTGACCCCCAAACCGGCGAGGTGAACAAAGCCTTCATAACCAATTTCCTTCAGAATATGAATAACGATCCAAGGGCTAAAGCCTACTGGTTATTCATTGAAAAGGAAATTCAAAAGGATCGTTTGTTCAACAAGTATCTTGCACTTATTCGCAAGGGATTAGGCGTTACTTCGCTTCAAACTAAACGCGCGGTTAACGACAGAACCAGCAAGGTGAACTTTGACTATGCTGTAGCATCGTACCAATCGATTTCCGATTCGCTGGTTAAGATTTCCAATAGCGATATAAAGGCATACTACAAATCGCACCAGAACGATTACAAGCAAACCGCATCGCGCGATATTGAGTACGTGGTGTTCCCAGTTTTACCTTCGGAAAGCGACGTAAGTGATGCTGAAGCATGGATCAAAAAGGCTTTACCCGATTTTATTTCCACTTCCGATCCCGCACAGTATGTTACCTTAAATTCCGACTCAAAATTCGATACCAAATACTATAAGGCTTCGGAATTGCCTGAAAATGTTCGTGCATGGGCCTTCTCAAGTTCCGTTGGAAGCTTCTTGGATGTTTATCGCGATGGCGATAGCTTCAAGGCCTCGAGGTTGGTTGATGTAAAAATGATGCCCGACAGCGTAAAGGCACGCCACATTCTTATTGGCGTTCGAAGCAAATCGGCAGAGGAAAGAGAAAAGGCTAAAGCTAAGGCCGATAGCATTATGAATGTTCTAAAACGTGGTGGTAGCTGGGATCAACTTGCAGCTAAATATTCCGATGATCCGGGTTCAAAGGACAAAGGTGGTGATCTGGGTTGGTTCCCCGGTGGCATGATGGTACCCGAATTCGATAAGGCATCGTTCAGCAGTAGCAAGGGAGAAATTAAAGTTGTTGAAACCCAGTTCGGATTCCATGTCCTTCAGGTTGTTGATAAGGGCAAGGAAGAAAAGAAGGTTCAAATTGCTACCCTTGAGCGCAAAATTGTGCCTAGCACCTACACAACTTCACAGGTATACAATAAAGCAGCAGCTTTTGCAGGGAATAATCGTAACTACGAGAAATTTGCAGCAGCTGCCGATCAAAATAAATACACCCGCCGTGTAGCAAACAATCTTTTGCAGAACGACAGAAGCATTGCCGGCTTGGAACAACCCCGTGAATTAATCCGTTGGGCTTTCCGCGCCAAGAAAGGCGATGTTTCCGATGTGATGCAGTTTGGCGATAACTATGTTGTTGCTGCGCTTACTACCATTCGCGACGAAGGAATTGCTCCGCTCAAACAGGTTGCTTCCGATGTAAAGGTTCGTGTTATTCGTGAAAAGAAAGCAGAACTTCTGATGGATAAGGTTAAGAAAGCCATGAACGGCAAAACCGATATACTTGGTGTTGCACAATCGCTAGGCGTGAATGTTGAAAAGGCCGAGAACGTTGCTTTCAGTTCATTGACTATTCCCTATGCCGGATTAGAGCCTGCAGTAATAGGTGTTGCTTCGGTTTCGCCTGAGGGCAAACTTGCCGGTCCAGTCAAAGGTAATAATGGGGTATTTGTATTAGCCGTTACCTCATCAACTAAGGAGGAAGGCGACGCTAATGCCGAAAAGTACAGAATCGCCAATATGTATCAGTCCCGTTCTTACTACGAAGTGTTTGAGGCTCTTAAAAACAATGCAGGCGTTGTTGATAA
>LUYY01000161.1 GCA_001603415.1 Bacteroidales bacterium Bact_07
AACGAACAACCCCTCGTTAGCGCGCGTCTCATGACGCGTGCGTTCTTATAATTCACAAACAACGAACTACCTATCCTGTCATTCCGAGCACCTGCGAGGAATCTCATTAAGGGCTGAAGGTAAAAAGAGATGCTTCGACTGGGCTCAGCATGACAAGAGACAAGCGGTGCAAATAACAACCATCAACTAAATAGGTATCACAGGGTTTCACAGAGTTCACACAGTGTTACACAGTGAAAATCTGCATTATCTGCGTCATCTGTATTCCATTCCATCTCACGAACAACGAATAACGAACAACGAACAACCCCTTAATAGCTCGTGTTTCATGGCGCGTGCGTTCATTCTAAAAAATTGCCCTGTAGTGGCAAATCAAGGTAGCCCAGGGTTAAAACTCTGAGCTAATCCTATTTACCCTTACAGGGCGATTAATACTAGTGCGCACAGGCGTGTGGAGATGCGTGCAAGGGAAGAGGATTCTACCTGCTACTAATATTACGCCCCTACGGGGCTGAAAACGTTAATCGTTATTAACTGATCGTTGTTGGTGAATTGGAAGGAATCACTTTAGAAAAGAGTTGAAGGGAAAAAGGGAATGCTGGTTTATCATTCTGTTTTCTTACTCCTGACATCTGATTTCTTCTTGCTGTCAACCATTAACTTTCAACTCTCAACTAAATTTTCTACCTTTGCTTGAATAAATGTATAGCATGGCCGAAAAACCCGATAGTAGAATTGTTGAGTTTATCAACGAACACCACGTTCTTACGCTGGCTACCAGCTTTAACGAGGAGCCTTGGGTTGCTAACTGTTTCTACGTTTACATGGAAGACGAAAACAGCCTGGTGTTTACATCCGATTTCGACACCAAACATATACAACAGGCAAGCCATAATATTTATGTTGCAGGAAGCATTGTGCTTGAAACCAGTATTATAGGTAAAATTCAGGGGATACAGTTTCAGGGAATTATCTCACAACCGCAGGGAGAACTGCACGAAAAAGCCAAAAAGGCTTACCTTAAACGCTTTCCTATTGCCATGCTTATGGAAACCCACCTTTGGGTGGTTGACCTCACCTACATCAAAATGACCGATAACCGTTTGGGTTTTGGCAAGAAGCTGATTTGGTCAAAAGATCTTTCGTTTCAAAAATAAAATCACCCCTAATTATGATACTTGTAACCGGGGCAACAGGGCTGGTTGGTGCCCATCTGCTTTATGAGCTATGCAGCCGTGGGCAACGGGTTAGGGCTACACGCCGGGCAAATTCCAATACCAATTTTGTGAAATGGGTATTCAAACTTTACACCGATAATGTGTCGGAACTGTTTGAACTCATTGAATGGGTTGACGCCGAGGTGTTGGATTACCAATCGTTACTCGATGCCACTAACGGTGTATCAATTGTTTTCCATACTGCTGCAACGGTATCGTTTAGCCCCTCGCAGGAGCAAAACATTCTTGCCACCAACATTCGTGGAACAGCCAACGTTGTGGATGCCTGCCTTGAAAATGGAGTTAAAACGTTATGCCATGTAAGCTCCATTGCTGCCCTTGGCGACAGAAACAATAATGGCATAATTGATGAGGAGTGCAAGTGGCAAAAGAGCAAGGGCCAAAGCGCCTACGCTCGTAGTAAGTTTTTAGGCGAAAACGAGGTGTGGCGGGGCTATGAGCAGGGGTTAAGGGTAATTGTTGTTAATCCATCGGTAATACTTGGCCCTGGGCGTTGGAATTCCGGTAGCGGACAGCTATTCAGCATGGTATCGAAAGGAATGCCCTTTTACACCGATGGTGTTACCGGTTATGTTGATGTTCGCGATGTGGCAAAAGCCATGGTTTTCCTTACCCTCGACACCGAGGTTAACGGCAAACGTTTCATACTGAATTCGGAAAACCTTAGCTTCAAGGACCTTTTCAGCCTGATTGCAGCGGTGTCCCATAAGAGAAAACCATTTATCAGGATACCTGAGACTCTAATTCATATTATGTACCCCTTGATATTCGTAGTAACGATGGGAAAGGTATCAAAGGCCAACCTTAAATCGGCTTTTACAAAATCGTACTACTCAGCCGATAAAATCCAAGCCTTAGGCTTTACCTTCACGCCCATTGCGCAAACTATTCAACTCATGGCAAAGGCGAGGGATGGAAGGTAGTTTGTAGAAGGCGTAAATCATAATAAACCCAAATTCGTCAACTGATTATTTCAATTGACAAATCTCGAATAAACCATCCAAAACGCAAACGCTTAATCCCAACCCGCGTGCAA
>LUYY01000016.1 GCA_001603415.1 Bacteroidales bacterium Bact_07
CGAGATTAGTCAATAGAAACACAAAAAATATTTAATCAGACTGTTTCTATTGACTTATCGAGGTAATCCCAACTTACCAAAATCTATTTTGTCAATTGATTTTTTTCAATTGAAGTAATTCCTCTAAAAATGTTTCTCCATCCCCATTTAATTGGGCCGGATGAACTTGATAATTCATGGCACCTGGGATAAAGTGATGCCATTTGCCGGAATTGCATAATCTATCTATCTTTAACAAAAAATTTCATGGGCCAATTACCGCGCAAAAGGGTACTGATAGTAACATACTACTGGCCGCCATCGGGTGGTGTTGCTGTGCAGCGTTGGCTTAAGTTTGTAAAGTATCTGCGCGATTTTGGCTGGGAACCCATTGTTTATACCCCTGAGAATCCTGAAAACTTCTACGACGACCAATCATTGCTAAAAGATATTCCAAGTAACATTGAGGTTATCAAACGGCCAATATGGGAACCCTACAACATCTACAAGTGGCTTACAGGCCGCAAGGGCAAAAAGTTAGGGCTTGGCTTTGCCGACGATAGTGGTAAAAAAGGACTCGCCACACAGTTTACCATCTGGTTGCGGGGCAACCTTTTAATTCCCGACCCACGTATTTTTTGGGTTCGCCCGTCAATAAGGTTTTTGAGAAGATATTTGAAAGAGAATCCAGTAGACGTAGTGGTAACAACTGGCCCGCCACATTCCATGCATCTAATTGGTTTAGGGCTGAAAAAACGTTGCCAGTTGCCATGGCTTTCCGATTTCCGAGACCCTTGGACAAACATCGATTTTTACCATGAACTTAGGCTTACCAAACTTGCCGATTGGTATCACCATAAACTTGAGCGGGAGGTTATACAAACTGCCGACTGCGTGCTAGTGGTATCGCAGCAGATGAAGCAAGATTTTAGCGATTTGGGAGGAAGGAATCTTTGGGTTCTAACCAATGGCTTTGATTCCGATGATATTTCCAATGGCGAGACTCAAAGTGATAACGATAATAGCTTTTCCATTTGTTATGTTGGGACGATGAATGCCGCTCGGAACCCAATTGTTCTATGGCAAGCATTAAGCAAGATGTGCTCAACAAGCAAAGAGTTTGCCCAAAAACTCAAAATCGTAATGGCTGGCCAAATCGATATTTCGGTAACCAATACCATAAAATCGCTAAACCTTGAAGGGAATTTTGAATACCTTGGATTACTACCCCATGACAAGGCGCTGGAATTGCAAAAAAGTTCCCAAGTCCTTCTGCTGGTTGTTAACAATACTCCAAACGCAAAGGGCATTGTTACAGGCAAGTTTTTTGAATACCTTGCCGTAGGCAAACGAATTCTTGCCATAGGCCCAACCGATGGCGATTTGGCTGAAATCATACGCGAAACCGGCTCAGGCGATGTGATTGGTTACGATGATGTTGATAGCGCTATTCAAACACTTACCCAGTATTTCAACCTTTTTGAACAGGGCAAATTGGATCCTGAACCCAAAGGTATTGAAAAATACTCCCGCAAGGCTCTAACAGGCAGGTTAGCCGAAATTCTAAATCAAATCACCAATGAGTAAAAAGGGAATACTTACAGTTCTGGGGGCACGCCCACAGTTTGTTAAGGCGGCGGCTGTTAGCCGACAACTGCAGGCATTTGGAATACCCGAAGCAATAGTTCACACCGGCCAACATTTCGATGAAAACATGTCGGATGTGTTTTTTAGGGAGATGAGCATTCCGACCCCAGCGTATAACCTGAATGTCAATAGTCTTAACCATGGCGCAATGACCGGGCGAATGCTTGAGCAGGTTGAGAACATTATTCTCAAGGAAAACCCCGCTGCCGTTATGGTTTACGGCGACACCAACTCAACATTAGCGGGAGCACTTGCAGCAGTAAAACTTCATGTGCGCGTTATTCATGTTGAGGCCGGTTTACGTTCGTTTAATATGGCCATGCCCGAAGAAGTAAACCGAATACTTACCGACCGCATATCAAACCTTCTGTTTTGCCCAACCGATGCAGCGGTTGCAAACCTTAAAGCCGAAGGCTTTGATGGGTTTAAGGCACAAATTGTGAAGTGTGGCGATGTGATGCAGGATGCAGCCTATTTTTACCTCGACAAAGCAAAACGTGAATCAAAAATATTAAACGAGCTTTCGCTCAGCAATGACTTTGTTTTAGCAACCATTCACAGGCAGGAGAACACCGATGATCCAACAAACCTTAAAAACATTATTGATGGGCTGAATAGGATTAACCGTGAAATACGAGTTGTGGTTCCATTGCATCCAAGAACCAGGAAAATACTTGAGCAAATAGGAATTTCCCCTGAGTTTACCGTTATTAATCCTGTTGGGTATTTTGATATGCTCATGCTCATTAGCAACAGCAAACTGGTGATGACCGATAGCGGAGGGCTGCAAAAGGAAGCATTCTTTTTCGGGAAACACTGTATTACCCTACGCGAGCAAACCGAATGGGTTGAACTGGTTGAACATGGTTTTAATCGTTTAGCAGGCGCTAATGCCGATGTTATTTACAACGCCTTTTACGAAATGGTAAACAAAAAATCGAACTTCGATATCGATTTATATGGCAATGGTAAAGCATCGGAACGAATTGCCGATTACCTCAAGCAATGGCTTTAAAATTGTTTGGATAGCCCTTTTGTCCTTAGAACTATTACCAAACATTACAAAAGCACAGCGGTACATTGAAGCCTCTGGTGGGGGCGTTTATAATGTACCAATGCCACTCAGTATTTATCAGGATGGAAGGCAAACCATTAGAATGACAGCCCAATTTGAATCTGAGTCGTTCACCCTTCCGGTTTACTGGGATATAAAACTTGGAAGAACTGCTGGCCAAAGAATCTTTGAGGCCGAACTAATTCACCATAAGCTTTACCTGAAAAACACCAATTCCGATGTTCAAAAGTTTAACATATCGCACGGATTCAACATGTTGATTTTCAGCTATGGCATTGTGAAACACCACTACCGGTATAAATTAGGGTTAGGACTTGTAATTGCTCATCCAGAATCCGAAATCAGTGGGCTTGAATTCGGAAACTCAACCGATGACTGGGATATGGGTTACTACCTTACCGGCCCTATCGTTTCGGCGGGCGTTGATCGTCAAATCAAACTATCAAAAATTATCTACCTGGCAATTGGGGCAAAAACAACCGTGGCATTTGCCAAAGTGCCTATCAACAGTGGCCATGCGAGGTTTGTGAATGTTGCAGGGCATCTGAATCTTGGCTTTGGGCTAAGGATTTAAAAAATGCCGACCACAAAGGGTCGGCACTGATTCATTACTGATTACCGTTATGCTATATGCAAGAATTGGGCAACCAGCTTGGCAATCTCAGCATTGTTACCGTAAAGTTTTTCGCTTAATCCCTTATCGTTATAGGCTTTAAGCTTAGCCACTATCGAATCGATCATTCCATGAGGGAATATACCGTCCTTTTCAAACTTTTGCCTTTTGGCTTCGAGGGCTTCGGCCGATTCCCAACACGATGCAGGTAACTGCTTTAAGCTGGCAAGACGATCCTTGAACTCAGGTTTAAAAATGTTGACATCAACATAGAGTTTCTCAGCCAATTCAAGGGCATCGGGACGACGAATGCCATCGAGCGCAGCAACAATAAGGCCAGCAACGGTAAGGTAAGGGTTTGCCGAACCATCGGCAACACGGTACTCAACGGTTTGCTTGCTTTCCCTCTTGGGATACTCGCTACAATCGCTCGGATTTGCGTGTTGAACCATGTGCTCAGCACCAATCCATCCAAGCGGCACGCGAATAACAACCGAACGGTTCCGTTCGCCCCAGCAAATGTTAGTAGGCGCTTCCTGATGAGGAACAAGACGTAAATATGAGATGGGAATAGTATTGCCAAAAGCAGTAATGGCATCGGCTGCATCGAGAATACCGGCTACCATTTTCTTAGCAGTATCGCTTAGTTTACCATTTTCAACCATCATGTTCTTGCCGTCCTTTTCCACCATCATATGGAAATGCAAACCACTGCCTGCCTTGCCAACAGTGATTTTTGGAGCAAAACTAACATCTACACCATAACGGTAGCCAAGCATGCGTACAATCCACTTGGCAATTATAAGCTGTTCAACTGCTTCCTCAGCGGGCATGGGTAGAAATTCAATCTCATGCTGTTCGTAAAGATGCTCGTCGGTCATAAAGCAACCCACCTCGGAATGGCCATACTTGACCTTACCTCCGGCACGTGCTATGAAGATAAGCGTTTCGCGCCTAAGGTTTTCCCACTTGGCAAAGGGCTCCGATGCATGGTACCCTTTTTGATCTATGCCGGGGTAAAAATCTTCACGTTCGCTTATCACGTAGTATTCAAGTTCGGCAAGCGCCTTAAAGATCATGCCGGTTTCCTTCTTGAAAAGGTCATGTGCCTTACGGAGAACATTCTCAGGAGCGCTTTCAAGGGGTTTACCGGTGCTATCGTAGAACGAACAGAGTATATCGATGGTTGGCACATCGGCAAACGGATTTACAAAGGCTGTCCGGTATCGGGGAATAACATACAGGTCGCTACTACCGGCCTCGATGAACGAGAACAGGCTACTTCCGTCAACCCTCTCGCCAGCCGATAGGATAGAATCGAGGTGATCTTTTGACGATAATACAAAGTTTAAAGTTTTGAGTTTCCCGTCCTCGGCCACATAGCGGAAGTTAACCATCTCGATGTTATTCTCCTCGCAGTAACGAATGATGTCGTTTTTGGTAAACTCCGATGCGGGTTTCTTCAGATAGCGAACCAAATCATTGGGGTTCATCAGGATTTCAGAATCGTTCATGAGTCCCTACATTTTAAATTTTGTCAAAACTACAAAATCAATCGACACTGCATTCGTTTGCAGCTATGTTTATCAACATCATTTTATAGCATTTTCCCTTATTGCAGAATTATTTTCAGGAATAGGTGAACACTCTAGATGAATTTTCTAAAGCCAAAGGCTTTATCTTGATATTTTTCCATCAAATATGAGGTTGAAGCTGATTTGAATTAGTTGGGCGATTTGCCATACCGGAGAGTCTTCCCCATCGTTCATAAAAGTTTTAAGGCATTGAAGCTAAAGGAGGCTAAAAACATTTGTATAATTGCCCGTGAACTTGAATGAGAGGAAGAAAATTTCTTTAATTTGCACTCTTAACTACTCCAATGAGAGTTCAAAAAAATTTGGCATGAAATATAAGCCTTTACCCATATTCGCAGTTGTCCTGATTACGGTATTGTCAATTAATACTTTATCTGCCCAGCAGAAGCGAACAAACTGGTTGCAGGGAAAAAACGAATACACAGGCCGCTGGCGAGTTGGGGTTGGTGCCGATATTGTTGAGCCAACAGGCGTTGATATTCAATTTTACCGTTTGAGCAAAATCTGCACAAGCGACTTTTCCATTAACAAAAAAATAGCCATTGGCATTTGGGTAGGCAAGGAAGGATTGCTCCTAAACTCCCTTATCGATAAGCAAAACACTACAATTTGGGAAAAAGGAAGTTTCCGCTATGGAATAGATGCCAAGTTTTACCTACCCATAGCGCTTAACCCATACTTTGGTTTTGGAATTGAAGGCGGAAATAGGACTTTGGATAACGAGAACTCTTTTTCACCCGATTTTATTGCACGCATTGGGATTGAGCAGAAAGTTGCTGGCATTAAGCTATCAACCAGATCGGCCCTAAATATTACCTTTTTTGTGGATGGGAAGCTAAATAAATGCTTAAATGCCGATTTCATGTATATTATGCCCGGTTTAGGGCTGCGGTTTCACTGGATTTAGCCAATTGAGCCGGATAAAATAAATTGTATTTCTATTTCGATAGCAATTATGTTTGTTGGCGCAAATAAAAATCGCACCCGGTACTCCCCGAGTGCGATTATTGTTTATGGATAAATATTAAAC
>LUYY01000360.1 GCA_001603415.1 Bacteroidales bacterium Bact_07
ATATCATAGTCAAAAACATCAAAAAGGTTAAAATTGCTTTTGATATATATGGAATACCCATCATTTATATTGGAAATTATATTATTGCTTATCTGCTTAATTCTATGAAAATTAATATCATTAGGTGAATAAATACCTCCTGCATTAATATCATGGATTGAATTGTTGACTATATATACTTGTTTTCCTCCCCAACTCATTATCGCTGCCGGGTTATGGGCATTGCTAAAATCATCCACCGGTGACAACGGCTCAATATCATATATAACATTCCCAACCATATACATTCGGGAATTAGGAAAATCAGCACTATTTGAGGGAACTTTGATACCTGCTTCAGAATCGTATATTTCATTATATAGCGCCCATACGTTGTCAGGAGCATATTGGAATACGATACCGGCACCCCAGTTAGCATTCTGTAAAGTACTGGTTTTATGACCATGCAAAATGTTTTGAGATACTATAACATCGGATGAAGTCTTAATACCTATCGATGACTGCCTGTTTTCATAACAATGGTTTCTCCCGACATAGATATGATGGATGTCATCCTGCGTATTGCCGATTTGCCCCATATTGATTGCGCTGCCGGCGCAATGATATATGGTATTATCCAAAAGCCACATATTATACGCACTGGTATCAAGATTAGTTTTGGATCCAATTATTATTCCTCCATGATCCACATCATTACCCGGTTCATCCCATGCGTCTTCATTGAGATGAATTTCTGTGTTGTATACCACTATATGATGCACGGGTTTTCCCTCATCAAATGCTGAAATATCTATTCCCTTTTCGCTAGGGTCAGGGGGAAATTCACAATTTCTCACCACTATATGGTGGCTTGGCCCATTCAGCGCCATTGCGCCAATCTGCAGTTCTTCAAGAATCATATATGACTGAGTATTCACTTGGGAAAGATCGATTCTGTTTATATGTGGAGCATCCACACCCCGGATAAAAATAGGTGCGGCCGGTGTGCCATCTCCCTTGAATGTTATATTCGGATAATCTCCTGAATGAATCTCCAGCACCATTCCCGGTAATAATTCACTTTTAGGAATTGTTTTCCTTGGTTTATCCGGAGTACCATATGGATTATTGGTATCTGTAGCATTTTCATGATTAATATCAATATAATGCGTATATGGGCCATTCCCCGCATCACGATACGGCTCTGGGCCATCACCATAATCAAAAGTCATCCCTTCGTACATATCATGTGTGCCTTCTATGGGATCAAACCCTCCAAAGTACTGTGCATCTCGTGGGTCAGGTATGCCTATGGGCGGCGCCCATGTGCCCGGGATTGGTGTTGGCGCAACTGTCGGTGTCGGTGCTACTGTCGGTGTTGGCGCAACTGTTGGTGTTACCTCAGGTGTCGGCTCTGCACTTGATACACTATACTTGAAAGAAACAGGTACAATACAGCTGCCCAATGAACCCCAGGTTTCCCATCTACCGTTATATGTCTTTGCTGCACTGGTAATAATCGCATCCGCAGTGTGGGTCACAGTAGTGCCCCCTCCATACCAGTAGTCTCCATCCTTTATTTCCTCACTTACAATGTAGTAAGATGTATTTGCCGAAAGTGTAATTGGTGTAGATAGTGCAGCGTATTTAAACTCTCCGGCTGGTGCACCCGCTGTGTCCACCTGGACCGAGGCATTCGGAAGGTCTTCTTCAGTGAGGGGATCAAGAATCTTCATCGTATGTGTACCGCTGTTGCCTTCCAGCACCCAACGCCCCAATTCTTCAACAATTATGTCACTGTCTCCTACTGTTATTGCCATACCATACCATTCATCTGCATCATTCCACGCAGTTACACCTTCAATATTTATTCCCGTTACAAATTCGGTTGAGCCGGGAGTCGGTGTTGGGGTTGGGGTTGGTTCTTCACCTAATATGCTGTACACGAAGGATACCGGTCCTAAGGAATTGCTTGCCCCGCCTTCATAC
>LUYY01000162.1 GCA_001603415.1 Bacteroidales bacterium Bact_07
AATTTAGCAATGCCCCAAAATATCGACATTGCTTTTAAAACTCTAATTGGTATATCTAAAACATCAACAAAAATAGTTAATATTGAGGATATTTTTAGGGTATGATTGATTTTGTGAAATTTAAGTTAGATAACGGTTTAGTTCTTATTGTTCATACCGATTACAGCACGCCGATAGCTGCCTTTAACTTGCTTTACCGTGTGGGATCAAGGAACGAGGATCCTGAGCGAACTGGTTTTGCCCATCTTTTTGAGCATTTGATGTTTGGGGGTTCGGTTAATATTCCCGTTTTTGATGAGCCGCTCGAGAGGGTAGGCGGCGAGAACAACGCATTTACTACCAACGACCTTACCAACTACTACATCACCCTGCCATCGGAAAATATCGAAACCGCTTTTTGGCTGGAGAGCGACAGGATGCTTAGCCTTGCCTTTTCGCAAAAAAGCCTCGATATTCAAAAGAGCGTGGTGATTGAAGAGTTTAACCAGCGATACCTAAACCAACCCTACGGCGATGTATGGCTTTACCTCAGGCCTTTGGCCTACAGGGTTCACCCTTACCGATGGCCAACCATTGGGCAATCGCCTGAACACATTAGCAGAGCAACAGTTTCCGATGTTAGAAATTTCTTTTTTAGCCATTATGCTCCTAACAATGCTATACTATGCGTAGCTGGCCCTGTTGACCCGGAACAAATACTAAAACTCACCCAAAAATGGTTTGGTTCCATTGAGTCACGTAATCTGGCTAATCAAAGCATTCCCAAAGAGCCGGAACAAACCGAGCCCCGTTCATTAACCCTGGAACGCGATGTTCCTTTCAATGCTATTTACAAGGCTTACCACATGTGCAATCGCAAGCATCCCGATTACCCAGCTGTGGATTTGCTATCCGATTTACTCTCAAATGGTCGTTCCTCGCGCTTATACCAACGGCTGGTGAAGGAAAAGCAACTTTTCAGTTCGGTTAATGCCTACATTACAGGCGATATGGACGAGGGACTATTCATTCTAACCGGTCAGCTCTACAACTCTACTTCCTTTGAAAAAGCCGAGGAGGCATTAGCCCTGGAGGTTGAAGAGTTAAAAAACTCTTTGATTGATGCTGCTGAACTCGAAAAGGTGAAGAATAAGTTTGAGGCCAACTTCCTGTTTGAACAGGAAAACGTTCTCAATAATGCCATGAATTTGGCATACTATGAGATGTTAGGCGATGCAAATCTCCTAAACGATGAGTTGCAAAGGTATGGTTCTGTTGCCAACCACGACATCAGGCGAGTTGCAGTCAACACTCTCAACGAGCATAACTGCTCAACGCTCTACTACAAATCAAAGGCAATTGGCAAGGAATAAGCTATGACTAAACATGATATTGATAGAACCGTTCAACCGCAAAGGGTCGCTGTTTCACAAATAAAAATTCCTACCCCCGAAATAATAGACCTTGACAATGGCTTTAAGGCTTTGGCTATTAATGCCGGAAGTCAGGATCTGGCTCGGGTTGAGATTATTTTTAGGGCAGGAACCCGGTATCAACACAAATCGTTAGTGGCAAATGCGGCTATCTCGCTTTTAAGCGAGGGAACAGCTAACAGAACCTCGCAGCAAATTGCCGAGGAGTTGGATTTTTACGGAAGCTTTTTGGAACCATCGTTTTCTCGCGATTTTGCATCGGTTACCTTTTACACTATTGGTAAACACTTTTACCGGTCAATGGATGTTCTGACCGATATTATGGTTAACCCCGTATACCCGCCGCATGAATTGGAACTGTTTTGCAGGAAAGGCAAACAATCGCTACTGGTCGATTTGGAAAAGGTTTCAACCCTATCGCGCCAGCGTTTCTTCAGTGCGCTATTTGGTAACAATCACCCTTACGGCACATTTGCCGAACCCGACGACTACGATAAGCTCTTGCAAACCGATTTGGTTCAGTTCAGGAACCAATACCATAAAGCGACAAGTGGCTTAATTGTAATTGCCGGCAAAATTGACACCCAACAGGTCGATTTTATCCTTAATAGCTTTGGCAATGCAATTTTTCAAGGAAAAACCGATAGTAGTAAAAGTTTACCCGAGTTTAAAACAACCGATTATAGGGTTTTCACGTATAAAAAAGATACAGTTCAGTCATCGATACGCATGGGTAGGGTTTTACCCAAGCGCGATCATACCGATATGCCCGGATTAGTTGTCCTTAACACCATTCTGGGAGGCTACTTTGGATCGCGCCTCATGCGTAACATTAGGGAGGACAAGGGATACACCTACGGTATATCCTCGTTCATTATCCCAATGGCTGAATTGTCGGTACTGGTTGTTTCAACTGAGGTTGGTTCGGCCTTTGCCGAAAAAACTATTGAGGAGGTGTTTAAGGAGATGCGCAAGCTGCAAACGGAACCAATTAGCAACGATGAGCTGGAGCTGGTGCGAGGTTACATGACCGGTCAAATACTTAGGACTTTTGATGGCCCATTTGCCATTGCCGATAGCCTTGCAAGCCTTTTCCAGTATAACAATCTAAATTTCGGGTATATTGATGATCTTATTAAAACCATAAACCAAATAACACCCCTGGAGCTAATGGAGCTGGCAAAAAAATACTTGGATGCGGATAGCATGGTTGTAAGTGTTGCTGGTAGCCATAAACCTAAGGGGTATAAGGAGTAATGTTTATGAGAGTGCTACGACATTTGATGCTGACAGTTGCCTTGGTTAGCTTTGCTTCAATGCTGTGGGCGCAGTTTAGCGACAAGCCCAATCCGCCTCGGCTCGATTACCTAACCAACGATCTCAATACCGGAAATGTAACACTTTTCTGGACTAAACCGCCGCATGAACCCCAAATAGCTGACCCATCGGGCTACATTATTTATGTGCCCCGCAATCCGATTGACCCCGATGCCGACGGGTGGGATCCCATTGATACTGTTGACCAAAACACATTCCAGTACACCCACATAGGAGCCAATGGAAATGGCCAAAGGGTTTATTACCGTGTGGCATCGCTTGGTGCCTTTGAACCCAGCCAGATGACTGTAAAGCACTCGCAGGTTTGGATTACCGCGAGTTACGACAGCTGCAACGCAAAAATCGACCTATCGTGGATTGGATACGAGGCTTGGCCTTTGAATGCCTCAGCGCCTTACCGCAACATCCGCTATCAGCTTTACATGGGACACGACCTTAACTGGAATACCTACACCCAAATTGGCGATTACGATGGCTATAGCAACAGGCACAGCGTAACAAACGTTCTGGAAAACCTCGATTACTTCTTTTATATTAAGGCAACCCGCATGGATACGGGCTACGAAAGCTATTCGAACCTATACCTTATCCATACCAAAATGGCTCGCCGACCTACTTTTATGAGTGTCGATAGCATTGTGGCAACCAATGCCGGCAACAGGATTTACTACACCATCGACCCTAACAGCAGGGTTGGTAATTACAAGCTATGGCGATGGGAGCAACCCGATACTGCCCAGAGCATCTTTAGCGCTAAAATCATTGAATCGTTCAGCGATCCCGCCAAGAGCATGAGCATCGACACAAACGACATGTGGGCTGCCCGAACCCGTAAGTTTTACTATAAGGTTGATGCCTACAATGGCTGTAACCAGGCTGTGCTGGTGACAAACCTCTGCAATACCATTATCCCAAGGTTGAGTCCCAAGGGAAATATTGTAAACATCCAATGGACCGATTTAATGATTGATACACAACGTAAACCCGACAGGGTGAACAACCGAATATCGTACACCATTTATAGGCGATCGTTTACAGTGAATGATGATATCTCGGGCCCGGGTAATCTGGAACGAATAGCCGATGGACTATCAACCACCGAATACACCGACGACCTTTCAGGATTTAAGGGACAAAATCCCCTTTACCGGATTAGGTTTAACTACTATATCGAAGCCCTGGAACTATCACCAAGCAACGATACGGTAGCCCTGAGCCGATCGCGGGAGGTATCAACCGAGATTTTACCGGGCGTTACTATGCCTACAGCCCTTGCGCCAAACGACGAACGGAGCGAGAATGGACATCAACGTAATCTATTTAAACCGATAATCAACTTTGAGGCAAACTTTACGTTAACCGTTTACGACCGTTGGGGCGGAGTGGTTTATCATGGCAATCAGGGCTGGAATGGACGAAACGCTAAGGGTGAATTTGTAAAGGAGGGAACCTACGTTTACCGCCTTGTTATTAGCACCACCGATGCCGGGGAAATAATTCAAACGGGCAGTGTTTCCGTTATTTACCCTAAAAAATAGCTAATTGGAAATAATATGAGCTTGCAAACCGACGAGGAAAAACTGCTTATTCAATCGCATTTTGAGGACTTACTTAACAGCTGCACCCGATGCAACTCGCCTGAGGATAGGGAACTTGTTATTAAGGCTTTTAACCTGGCCAATGAGGCCCATAAGGGAGTGCGAAGGAAATCGGGTGAACCCTACATTCTTCATCCTATTGCCGTTGCCAAAATAGTAACCAGCGAAATAGGTTTAGGGGCTAAGGCTGTGGCCTGTGCCCTTATGCACGACGTGGTGGAGGACACCGACTACACCATTGAGGACATTGAGCGGATGTTTGGTAAAAAGATTGCATCCATTATCGATGGTCTTACTAAGATTACCGATGTTTTTGATGCAAACTCAACCATTCAGGCCGAGAATTTCAGGAAAATTTTGCTAACCCTTGCCGACGACATTCGGGTTATTCTTATCAAGTTAGCCGACAGGTTGCATAACATGCGAACTCTCGATTCGCTCCCTGCAACCAAGCAGATGAAAATAGCAAGCGAAACAATCTACCTATATGCACCCCTTGCGCATCGTTTGGGACTTTACGCCATTAAAACTGAACTCGAAGACCTTAGCCTTAAATACCGTTACCCACAGGTTTACGAAGAAATTCAAAGTAAAATAGCCGACAACGAGAAACGCCGCGTTCAGCTCATTAACCATTTCTCGCTACCCATCATTCAAAAGCTCGAGGAGAACAACATCGATTTTGAGATCAGTGGACGACCCAAATCGGTTTACTCTATCTGGAAAAAGATGCAAACCAAGAACGTTTCGTTCGAGGAGATTTACGATTTGCTTGCTGTTCGCATAGTTTTTAACCCTTACCCGCACATCCCCGAAAAAACGCAGTGCTGGCACATCTACTCGCTAATCACTGATATCTACAGGCCTAAACCCGACAGGTTACGTGACTGGGTTAGCACCCCAAAAGCCAATGGCTACGAGGCATTGCATTGCACGGTGATGGGCCCCGACGGCAAGTGGGTGGAGGTACAAATCCGATCGCGACGAATGGACGAAATTGCTGAGCGCGGATTTGCCGCACACTGGCGGTATAAGGAAATGGACGCTACCACTCAGGAAAATGAACTCGATAAATGGATTCGTCGCGTTAGGGAGATGCTTGAAAATCCTCAGGAAAACGCCCTTGAGTTCCTCGATGAGTTTAAGCTGAACCTTTTCACCTCCGAAATCATTGTTTTTACACCCAAAGGCGATACCCGTAGCTTGCCTAAAGGAGCAACCGCACTCGATTTTGCCTACGAAATTCATACCGAGGTTGGGAATAAAGCTATAGGGGCCAAGGTTAACCACAAATTGGTTCCCCTTAGTTACCAGCTTAACACTGGCGATCAGGTTGAAATCATTACAGCATCATCGCAAAAGCCAACTTGGGAACTGCTCAACTTTGCCACTACCGCCAAGGCAAAGGCTGCCATTAAAAACGCCCTGAAGGGCGAGGTGAAAAATAGAATAGAAAAGGGTCAGCAGATGCTGGAGGAAAAGTTGCTGGAGATGGGCATTCAACCCTCATCGCGGGTGTTCAAAAAGATTCTGCCTGCCTACGAGGTATCGTCAAAGGATGAACTTTACGCCAAAATCGGCTCGGGGCTTATCAACCTCGATAACCTCAAAAAGATATTAAAGAAAAACTCGCAGAGCAAGTGGATTAAGTACTGGAAGTTACAGCTTGGCTTTGGCGCCAAGAAGGAGCAACCCCAACAGGAAGTTATAACCAAGTTCGATTTTAAGAAACCGATAGTTCTGGGCACCGATGCCGATGCCGAAAACCCCTCGTACCTGGTGGCAAAATGCTGCAACCCAATCCCTGGCGACGAGGTGATTGGTTACCTATCGCCCGATGACATTGTTATTGTGCACAAGGCAACATGTGCTGAGGCCGTTAGGCTGATGGCTCAGCACGGCGATAAAATTGTTGCGGCCAAGTGGACCACCCAAAAAGCGCTATCGTTCCTTGCCCGCATTGAGGTTAACGGCATGGACCGCATTGGGATTATCAGTGAGCTAACCAAGGTGATATCCGATGAGCTAATGGTTAACATTCGCAAATTCCATATCGAAAGCCACGATGGCATTTTTGAGGGCTATATCGACCTTTACGTTCACGACGTTACACACCTTAATAATCTGATAATGAATATTATAAAAGTTAAAGGTATGGAAAACGTTCGGCGAATGGATAAGTTTGATGATTAGTGGTGCAAAGAACACAGGTTACGAAAATCTGCTTACATTAACTAAATGAGCCTCATCGGCGGTCAATTCCCAATCTTCATAGGAGGTTGAATTATGTTTCACGTTCTGCTGGTAGGCTACCCTTTAAACTTTTTCCACCTTTTTCTG
>LUYY01000163.1 GCA_001603415.1 Bacteroidales bacterium Bact_07
TAAAAATGGGGTCGTTTTTTTGGGGGTGCAAAGGTACAACATTTTTGAGCTCATGTCAATACATTTTTTAAGCATCGCAAAAAATAATTTAACTATTTCAAAAATACACATTTTTCATGAAAATGTAGCAATAAATTTAAAAAAAATGCACAATAGCCACAATGCCATTCAGGAAGCCATGTTTTATGCCAACTAATTGAAGCTGTATATGTTTTTCATTTAAATCTATCCCGATCAACGGTTCTAACTGCAGGGCTCAAAAGTTTCAATTCCTAAATTAATCCTAATTTCACCTCTGCTCTAAATCAAACCTTGGGTAGCAGTTCCTCTTTTACCCACTTGTAATTTGGTTCTATGTTCAGTATGGTTTGATATATTTTTTTGGCAAGGTTTTTATTGCCGGCTTTTTGGGCGGCAAGACCCATTTGTGTATAGGCGTTGATATACCACCATGTTTTGGGTTTACCGGTAGGATATTCCTTTTCAATTAGCTCAATAGCTTTGCGGTAGAGCTCAACCGCCTCGGTTGGGTTGCCTCCCACTATGGCTGGGGCGTAATGCCGTGCGTTGCCCTTCTCAATGAGCGCATAGTAATTTGTTGGGCTAAGCGCCAGTGCCTCATCAATTAGCGATGCGCTTTTAGGGCCAAGGAATGGCGCCTTGTAGGGGCTTATGGAAATTCGGTAGGCCAAAAGGGCTGCCTGTATGGCATCTGCAGTTGAGCGGTAGGCAGGTAAACTGGACAAAATATTGGCATGTACCTCAGCTTTTTCAATTAGTCGCCTGGCTTTATCGGTTTGCTTTATGCCCAAAAGGTATCCAATGTAGCCGTACTGAGCATGCAAAAGTCTAAATCGGTTTGCAGCGGTTGGGCTTTTGGTGACCAATGCATCGAGCTCATCCAAAACCTTTTCCCAATCGGCCATGTTACCCGACACAAAGGCCTGGTAGAGGCGTTGGTCGTAATCGTCAGCGCTGCCATACACCTGCAAGCCAAACGACGAAAGAGTAAGAACGGCAAGTAATACCAAATATCTAATCATAACTGCTACACTATTTTTCGACCTTTCCACGTTAAGGTTCCATTTTTACGATTTTTTTCCCAACGGATAACCATCTGCATGAACGACAGCTGCTGCAAGGGGAAAAGTATAACAGTTTTAAAAACATTTTGTTTCGAGAGGTCGGCAATCATTATACGGGCCATTAGTACCGAGAAAAAGTAAATAAAAATCAACGGGAAGGGCATAAAAAATAGCACGGCAAAAGGGCCCAGGGTGGTTATGGCAGCAAAAACAAACATAACATTACGGTTACCCCCAAAAAACTCGCAGACATTTTTGGAAAAGCCCTCAATGGCATCGTTACCGCTTACGTACATCCTACAGCGGATATCGCCAGGCAAACCAAGCAGCGTAGCCATCCGGTATCCTAAACGTTTAATGGTTCGAGCTATGAGAATATCCTCCACAGGGTTGTTGCAGAACATCTCATGGAAACGATGGTTTCGGTAGGTCTCAGCCCTAAACATCATCATTTGGCCATTGGCAGCCGAAAGCGAACTGCGGCGGCTCCACATAACCAATTTGAGTGGCAGCAACGACAGTAAAATCCACTGCATAACCGGAACGGTAATAGCCTCGCCAAACGAGCCCAAAACCTGGTAAGGGAAAAACGAAAGCAAATGAAGTTTCTTGTGCTGCATGTAGGCAAGGGTTTGCTCCACAAAATCTTTCTGTACTCTTACATCGGCATCAAGGAAAAGCAGGTAATCGCCCTTGGCTTGAAGGGCAAGCTGATGGCAGGCATTGTTTTTACCTAACCAGCCATCGGGTAAACCATTGCCATTTATCAACCTAAATCGGCCATCGGCCTTAACAAACTCCTCAACAATTGGGCCGGTGGCATCGGTAGAGGAATCGTTGTAAACAATTACCTCAATACTGCCATAGGTTTGCGATTGCAAATCGGTAAGCAAGTTACGGATATTGGCCTCCTCGTTGCGGGCAGGGATAAGCACCGAAACACTATCGGGCGACTTTAACGGGTATTTACTTAGGTAGGGCTGGGTAAGGTAGTTGAAAAGCGCAACCAAAAACCGAACGAAGGCAAAAACCACAATGGGTAAAACTATGTAAAACAGTATCATTGCCTGTGTATTTTATCCTGTTTATGAATACTTTGCTTTAGGAAAAGATTATAGGTTAGCTGGAACTGGGTAAGGTTAAAATCGGCTAACCGGTCGTACTCCTGCAGGTAAATGGTTAACGAGGGTTTAGGGTATGCGTAGTAATCGATAAGGTTGGCACACATGAGTAACCTGAAATTATCCGCTTGCTCCACTATCCGTTCAATACCTCTCTGAAACTCAAGAGCCATGTGATGCTGGCTGTAGAGCTTGCCTTGCGGGTAAAACACCAAAAGGTTGTTGGGCTGCTTAATAACCTCATGGGCAAACCTAAGGCTCTCCAGCATCCCCTTTGATGTTGGTGCAATGGAAAACGCTCCCAGCTTAGCAAAAAAACGGTGCTTGGCAAGTTCGCTTTCGAGCATCATCAGGTAAAACTTCTTGTGAAGAAGCATGGTGTTCAATTTCCAGGCAAAGAAACCGTCCCACCAGCTAAAGTGGTTGGGCACCAGTAGAATTGAGCGGTTATCGGGAATAAAATCGCCCTCAATTCGAATTTCTCTGAAATTTCGTTTCAGAATATGGTTGAAGTAGGCATTGAAAAACCTCTCGTACAATGCGTTATGTGCCGGTTTAATCACTTTGATACCAAATTTAAATCAACCTAAAAATAAGGTTTAAGGCGATAAAAAACAAACCATGCATCACCGCAAAAATAAAAGCCAGCGGGTTTTGCAGTTTTGGTGCAAACCTATAAAAGATGCTAAACACCAAGAGCGAGAACAAAAACCAGCCGATATAGTTATGCAAGGGTGGCGTTACCATATCCCACCTCCACATATCGAGCCGAATGGCCACGGGTTCAAGTATCCAGTCGAATACCGTTAGTATAGATGCCGATGCAACCGATTTTAGGGTAACACTGGTATTCCAATGCTGCAAAACAAATGCAACAAGGTAAACAAGCATCATCCAGTTAATGGCCATGTTGAAAGGCGTGCCAAATAAGCCAGGACCCAAAGAACCACCGTATGTGTAGCAACCAAAAATAAGGCCGGTGTTGGTTCCAATGGCTTCAATTGAAAAACCCATAATACCAATCAAAGCCATAATAAGCCAGAACCTCCTGTTGGTTGGCTTATGGAAAAGCATCAGCATCAAAAACGATAGAGGGACAAAATAGGCGGTCACCCTAAAGTATTGTGGATTATCAATTTTAATTGATATGCCAGCCACACCTATTAGGTAGGCTATGGGGATTAGCACTTTAAAAAACTTAGTAAACTGCTCCATGCTAAAGGGTTTTGAAATAGCTATCCACTATTTTAGCCGAAGCCAGGCAAAGGGGTATTCCTCCACCCGGATGAACACTACCGCCAACAAAGTAAAGGCCTTTCACGTTTTTGCTGCGATTGGGGTGGCGGTTAAATGCAGCCATTCGGTTATTTGAACTAATTCCGTAAAGCGAACCACGGAACGACCCAGTGCGCTGTTCAATTCTCAGGGGGTCGAGATAATCCTCTGCAACAATCAAATTGGCAAGGTCGATACCCACCATGCGTTTTACCTTGGCCAGTATAGCCTCACGGGCTTTAAGCCTGAGCTCATCCCAGTTCTGACCGGTGTTTGGCGGAACATTTATCATCACAAACCAGTTCTCGTGCCCATCGGGGGCATCGGAAGCAATGCGCTTTGATGTAATAAAAATGTAAACGGTAGGGTCATCGGAAATTGATCCCTGTTCCATAGCTTTAAACTCCGAAAAGTAATCGGCGGCAAACAGAATGTTATGAACGTCGAGTTCAGGGTGGGTTCCCTTTACACCAAAGTAAAAGATTAAAGCCGATGAAGAAGGCTGCTGGGCAGCCAATCTTGAAGCCAAGGGCACCTCGCTCAACATGGTTTGGTATGCCGTGAAAATATCGGTGTTGTTTACCACATAGTTGCTTTCAACACCACTTCCATTAACCTTTATGCCCACTACACGGCCATTTCGGATATCAATTCTATCGACATGAGTATTATAAAAGAATTCCACTCCCAAGCCCTCAGCAATTCGAACCAGCTCAGTTGTTATAGCATACATCCCAGTATTTGGGAAGTATGCTCCAATGTTATGCTCCAAATGGGGTATCATGGTAAGGGTACCAGGGGCAAGGTATGGGTTTGAGCCGTTATAGGTGGCATACCTATCGAAAAGTTGAATGGTACGGAAATCGGAAAAAAACTTACAGTTCACCTCGTGCATGGTTTCAAACGCCTTGAGCTTTTTAGGGTTCATGGCAAGCTTGAGCGATTGTAGGGTAAAAAAGTTCTTTAGCTGTGGGAAAGGGCTATATACAAAGGTATTGGCCGTAAGTTCGTATAGTTCCCTACTCTCCTTGAGGTACCGCAACACATCGGTGCGCTTTTCGTGCAACTTTTCGGCAACCTCGTCGGCAAAGCGTTCGGGCTCTGCCCAGGCATTAAGAATGGTGCCATCGGGGAAAAAGTAACGGGTAATGAGGTCAAGCTTGTGGTAACTGAAAGCCTTAGTGCTATCATCTGCAATAAGTTCGTCAACCAGATGGGGCAAAGTGAATAACGAGGGGCCAGCATCGAACCTGAAACCATTTACCCTTAACTCATTGAGCTTACCCCCAGCCTTAGCCTGTTGCTCAAAAACCTTAACCTTGTAGCCTTTTCGGGCTAACCTGACAGCCGTGGCAATTCCGCCAATCCCTGCCCCAATTGTTGAAATCGTTTGCATATTTTTTAAACAAAATAAGGTGTATTTTGGTTAATACTCATGGTAAATTTAATTAAAATTGTATATTTAATGTGTGTTAATCTGTTTTAAATCATAAATAAGCGTTTATGGCAAAGAAAGTTGTAATTGTTGGGACAGGTCTTGGTGGATTATCAACTGCATTGAGGCTTACTACATTGGGTTTTGAGGTGGAAATGGTTGAGAAGTTTCATCAACCGGGTGGCCGTTTGAATAAGCTGCAACGCAACGGTTATACCTGGGATATGGCCCCAACCTTTTTCTCCATGAGTTACGAGTTCAGAGAGCTAATTGATTTCTGTAAGATAGATAAACCTTTTGAGTTTTATGAACTCGACCCGCTTTACAAGGTCAACTTCAGCAATTCAAAAAGATATTTTACCATACATAAGGATATTTATAAGCTGGCGCAAGA
>LUYY01000164.1 GCA_001603415.1 Bacteroidales bacterium Bact_07
CGACGCTCTTCCGATCTTTAGAAGAAAATCATGCTACAATATTTTAAAAATCCAATCTTATATAATAGATTATCAATTAAATATGTATGATTATAAGGCTTTTTGTTATAGACTATGACCAAACATTATTAACAAAAAAAACATGTATGTATTTTGAAAATGGGTGGAGGGAGCCGGTCTCCGTCAATGTCAATGTAGCGTTTCAATTTTTATCAATAACCTTGGTATCTTTGCATAAAATATAACAGTCTTTCATGATTAAGATGGTGATTACCGATTTGGATGGCACGCTTCTACGTTCCGATCATAAGTTTAACCCTGAGGATCTATCTACACTTTATAGGTTAGGGGATTTAGGGGTCATTCGTGTCATTGCAACCGGCCGTTCACCATTCTCGGCATCAGCCGTGATGCCCGAAGATTTTCCAATCGATTATCTGTTGTTCTCCTCCGGAGCAGGTATTATGCGTTGGTGTGACAAGTCGATCATCCATGCAAATCAACTTTCACAGCAGGTTGTTCAGGATGTAATTAGTTTTCTTGTCGCTATGAAGACCGATTTTATGGTTCATGAGCCCATTCCCCTTAATCACTGCTTTCATTACTACAGTTCTGGTAACCTAAATTCCGATTTTGAACGCCGTCTTAGTTTGTATAAGGATTACTCTCAACCCCTAATAACTGGTTTGCCCTTTCCGGGGCCTGCTTCGCAAGTGTTGGCCGTTTTGCCAAATGATATCGAAAGGTTTAACGCTATTTCATTGAAACTAAGCGGAGTTCAGGTTATTCGCGCCACATCTCCTCTCGATGGCAAATCGATATGGCTTGAAATTTTTCCCGAAGGGGTTTCAAAATCGGGTGGCATTAAGTGGTTATGTGAATATTTAGGGGGAATTCAGCCCAGCGAATTGATGGCTTTGGGGAACGATTACAACGATGTTGATATGCTTAACCTTGCTGGCTTAGCATTTGTGGTATCGAATGCCCCTGCCGATTTAAAAGAACATTACCAAGTTGTGCCATTAAACAACGAGGCAGGTTTTTCGCATGCTGTAAATCGGGTTTTTAAAAGTTAATGCTGATATTTTAAAGTATCTCCTTAACCTCTTTCTTTAAAAAATCAATTGCAAGCGATGTGGGGTTTATTTCTAGTTCTGCGTAGGTCTCCAGAATCTTTTTGCTCAAATCAAAGCTGCTATCGTTTGGGGCTACTTTTTCGCTGCAAATATTAATGAGTTTCACAATGTTTTCCTTGGCATTTTTAACCATTTCCCATGCCTCGTTGCTAACATATAGTTGCTGCGAAAGGTTATGTTCCCATTCGGCTCTAATGTTTCCTAAGAGTGCGCTTTGCAAGTCGCTTGCCAGCATACCTTTTTTATTCACTCTAACAATGATCGATTCAGGCGAAATTCTTTCCATTAAAAGTATTAAACGCTCGTAGGCCTGAAGCCTGATGGGAAGGGATACCTTAATGGTGTTGAACATTAACTCGGCCTTTTGCCTTTGGGTTTCATTCTTAATTAGTATTCGCAAAGCAAGGTACCCTGCAAGGAATACCATAAGCGCAGGAATAGTGATTTTTAAAATTTCGGCAAACATATTTTAATGTTTTTGGGCAGTTTAGGTGTATATGAATAACAAATTACTTTAATTTTGGAACTCTAAAATTAGTAAAACAATTTTGAATTCCCTAAAACGTGAAACCATGGAAAAGGTATCAGCCCGAATAGCAGCACTCGAAGAGTCTCAAACTATTGCTATGTCTAAAAAGTCACGTGAGCTTGCCGCTCAGGGTATCGATGTTATTAGTCTTAGCGTAGGTGAGCCCGATTTCTTTACTCCCGATTTTGTAAAGGAAGCTGCAAAAAAAGCCATTGACCAGAACTATTCCTTCTATACACCCGTTGCCGGTTATAAGGATTTACTAGAAGCCATTTGCGGAAAATTGAAGCGCGAGAATAACCTCAATTATCAACCTGACCAAATAGTAGTTTCAGGTGGTGCTAAACACAGCCTTTCAAATGTATTGATGTGTGTTGTGGATAAGGATGATGAGGTTATTGTTCCTGCTCCATACTGGGTTAGTTACGTTGAACTGGTCAAACTTGCCGAAGGCAAAAGTGTTGTAATTGAAACTTCGCTCGAAAACGACTTTAAAATCACCCCCAAGCAACTTGAAGCTGCTATAACTCCAAAAACAAGAGCTTTGCTACTCTGCTCCCCTTCGAACCCAACTGGTAGCGTTTACTCATTCGATGAGCTAAAGGCAATAGCTCAAATTATTGAGAGGCATCCAAATATCATTGTTATCTCCGATGAGATATATGAACATATCAACTTTGTAGGAAAGCATGAGAGCATTGCCCAGTTTGATACCATACGCGACAGGGTGGTAATCATTAATGGGGTTTCAAAAGGGTATGCCATGACCGGTTGGCGCATAGGTTTTTCGGCATCGGCCAAATGGATTGCCAAAGCATGTGAGAAACTTCAAGGTCAGCAAACTTCGGGTGTTTGTAGTATTGCCCAACGCGCAGCCATTGCCGCATTTAACTCCGATGGCGAATACACCCGACAAATGCGCGAAGCCTTCCGCCGCCGCCGCGATTTAATGTATGAGGGATTTTCATCAATTCCCGGTTTTAAACTGAATAAACCACAGGGTGCTTTCTACATTTTCCCTGAAATTTCAGACCTGCTTGGTAAGCAGTATAACGGTGAAACCATTAAAACTTCCGATGACCTTGCCATGTTTTTCCTAAACCATGCCCATGTTGCAGTTGTTCCGGGTTCGGCTTTTGGTTCGCCCAAATGCATTAGACTTTCGTATGCCACCTCGGATGATAAACTCAAGGAAGCCATTGAACGTATTCGCAAGGCAGTTACCCTGCTTAAGTAGAAAATTTCTCATTTAACATTTTATAGCATCGAACTACATAGTTAATTCGATGCTTTTTTTTATTTTAGTTATAGTTTTAAGTTTAAGCCAATGAAACAATACTTGAAATTTGGTTTGGTAATATTCGTAGTAGGATTGCTTGTAGGGGTTTTATTCCTGTTCAGGTATTATATATTATTCCGCGCTAGTAATGTAACTGTTAAAAGTGAGACCTTAATATATATACCTACTGGTTCAAGTTACAACGACGTTTTAAGCATTCTTGAAAAGAGTAAGGTGATTAAAAGTACCGAAAGGTTCAAGTGGGTAGCGAGTTACTACGATTATCCAAAAACTATTAAACCCGGTTGCTATGCTTTTAGACCTGGTATGAGCAACAGCTCTATGGTCAAGATGCTTAAATACGGACATCAAAAACCGGTTAAGGTTACCTTTACCGGGATGCGAACCTGGCAGCAACTTGCCCAACACATAGGGGCTCAAATTGAAGCCGATTCGCTTTCGCTTTTACATTATTTTATGGCCGATACAGTGGCTTTGAATCGCGGATTCACTCCTACTACCTTTATGGCAATGTTTATCCCCAATACATACGAGTTTTACTGGAATACCAATGCCTTGGGTTTTATTAACAGGATGCAAAAGGAATATAATCGTTTTTGGAACGACAACCGCGTGCAGCAGTCCAGCGCACTTGGATTGACGCCTATTGAGGTATCTACTTTAGCTTCAATAGTTGAGGAAGAAACAAATGTTAAATCAGAAATGCCCATAATTGCAGGGGTTTACATAAACCGATTACACAAGGGAATTCCATTGCAGGCTGATCCTACGGTTAAATTCGCCGTTGGCGACTTTTCTATTCGCCGAGTGCTTACCCGTCACTTAGCTGTTGACTCGCCCTACAATACATATAGGTACAAAGGTTTACCGCCTGGGCCAATTCGCATTCCCTCAGCATTTGTTATTGATGCTGTGCTTAATGCCCAAAAACACAACTATCTTTACTTCTGTGCATCGCCCGATTTCTCAGGCCGACATCTTTTTGCCAAAACATTAGCTGAGCATAACCGAAACGCAGCAGAGTATCGTAGGGCACTTAATAAAGTGAAAATATACCGTTAAAATAAACGATATGAGAGCATTACTATTTTCAGCAATAATGGTATTGGCCTTAAGCTCGAGTGGCCAAACCGATAGTATTACCCAACTACCCGAACCCAGCAAGGTAAAAGGCAAAAACATCATGGAAGCATTTGCCAATCGGGCTTCGGTGAGGGAATTTGACACCCAAGAGTTAGACCTTCAGGAAATTGCCGATTTGCTTTGGGCGGCAAATGGAATAAATCGCCCTGCCGAAGGCAAACGAACCGCTCCAACTGCAATGAACTCCCAGGATATTGATGTTTACCTTGTTAATAGTCGAGGGGCTTATCTTTACGATGCAAAGGCTCATGCACTAGTTCTTGTCAATACGGGTGATTACCGTTCAGTGGTTGCCGGAACGCAAAAAGATTTTGCCAAGGCTCCAGTTTTTCTCGTAATAGTATCGGATATCTCTCGTTTCCGGCGTGCTGACGAAAACCAAAAACTCACTTGGGCAGCAATGGACGCTGCTATTGTTTCACAGAATATCAATCTTTACTGTGCTGGAGTTGGTCTCAAAACTCGTCCAAGGGTTTGGATGGATTCCGATAAACTAAAGGATGTTCTAAAGCTAAGTCCATCCCAGCGCCTAATGATGAATAATCCCGTAAGCCGTTAATTTGAATTCAAATACTATTGAATTTCTTGGGTTAAACCGATAATATAAAATGCATTGAAATGATTTTCAATGCATTTTGGTTTATGTTTCGCTTTGGTCTTATTTTCTAAACTAAAATCTTCTGACCTATGGCGTTGAAGGGTTGCCCCTTAAACTTCAATACTATTTAAATCTCTAATGATGTAAACATCATAATCGCCAAGGTATTGAAAACCAAATTGTTTGTATAGGTTGATGGCAGGGATGTTACTAC
>LUYY01000165.1 GCA_001603415.1 Bacteroidales bacterium Bact_07
CCCAAAAGGAAAGGATTGAACGTGGTGTTGCACAAGTAGCAATGCTTTGGAGAACTACCGATGGCACCGAGGCCGATTTTGAACAGCTTTGCACCACTCAGTTTGTATCGGATGAGGCAGCATTGGAACAGCTGTTCAACAAGCTATCCTATGGTTTTGAAATGCTTAACGGATATTTCATCCTGTTGAGCAAGGAGCTTATGAAGCCATTACACCTCGATATGGGGCCAATTACCCCAATCGACGAGCTTTTTGGATCGTACAATGCGGCAGCACATCTTAACGATGACCTTTACGCCAATAAAATTGCATTTATTACTGCCCTTAACTTCCCTTACTACACCCTAAAGGAAAAAACCGAGATGGGAGAAAACTGGAGCCGCAAGCAGTGGGCTTACGCACGAATGGGCGATATGTTTACCAGCCGTGTTCCCGCTCAGCTCCTACAGAATTTTTCCACAGTGAACACCAATGCCGATACCTACATCAGCGAGTACAACATCTTTATGGGCAGTCTGGTTGACGATAAGGGTCAAACCATGTTCCCCGCCGATATGAAGTTGATATCACACTGGGGACTGCGCGATGAACTAAAATCGCACTATGCCAATAAGGAAGATGGCCTTGCCCACCAGCAAATGATTTACCAGGTGATGAAGCGAATTATCGATCAGTCCATACCCCAGCAGGTCATCAATAGCAACGAGTATCAATGGAACCCTTACACTAACAGTGTAACCAAGGAGGGAAAAGAAATTCAAACAACCCCTGAACCCAATACTCGCTATCAGCATGTAATCAATCAGTTCAAGGCACTAAAAGCAATTGATGAATTCACCCCAATGATGCCTACCTTTATCCAGCGCAAGTTCGAAGGCGAATTTGAACTACCTGTCGATGAGGTAGAACAACTCTTCATCGATTTAGTGTCGTCTAAGGAAGTTCGTGAAACTGGAAAACTCATAAGCAAGCGTCTGGGACGCCCCTTACAACCCTTCGACATTTGGTACGATGGATTTAAAGCCCGCAGCGGAATACCCGCCGAAAAACTTGATGCCATAACCACTAAACGTTTCCCAAACACACAAGCATTTGAGGCAGAACTACCTAATATTCTCGCCTCGCTGGGCTGGAGCAAGGAGAAGGCAAAATTTATTGCCGACAGGGTTAAGGTAGAAGCAGCCCGCGGATCGGGACATGCATGGGGAGCCGAAATGCGTAAGGATGTTGCCTTACTCCGCACCCGTGTTCCTGCCTCAGGCATGAACTACAAGGGATTCAATATTGCCATGCATGAGTTTGGCCATAATGTGGAGCAAACCATTACCCTGCATGATGTTGATTACTACATGATGCATGGCGTGCCCAACACTGCCTTCACCGAGGCCTTGGCTTTCGTGTTCCAAAAACGCGATCTTGACGTTCTGGGCATGAAAGAGGTAAATCCCGACAAGGAGTACCTTGAAACCCTTGATAATCTCTGGTCGTGCTACGAAATTATGGGAGTGTCGCTAGTTGACATCAATCTTTGGAAATGGTTATACAATAACCCCAACGCCAGTGCCGAGGAGGTTCGTAATGCTACACTTACCATCGCCCGCGATATCTGGAACAAGTACTATGCCGATGTATTTGGAAGTACCGATGAACCCATACTTGCCATTTACTCCCACATGATTGATAATCCACTCTACCTATCGGCATACCCCATTGGTCACCTTATCGATTTTCAGTTAGAAAAGCAGTTCCGTGGCCGCTCATTTGCAGCAGAAGTAGAACGAATTTACTCGCAAGGCCGTTTAATTCCGCAACTTTGGCTTAAGAAAGGTGTTGGTGAGCCACTTTCGGTTACTCCTATTCTTGAGGCATCGGCCATAGCAGTTCAAAAGCTCTCGGAAAAATAATCAAGAACCCCATAGAATTAAAAAGCCGTCCTCGTAGGGCGGCTTTTTGTTTATAACCTTATCACTTTTTTATCCTAAACAGAGTATTAGCGAGATTCAACAGCATCAACAACTTTCTCAATTATTCGATATTTTCGGCTAAAAAGAATAACGGCCACCAGGCAAAGCAACCCTGAAACAGCAAGTGTAATTCTAACCCCTATTGAAGGGCTGATTGAACCAAGCAATAGGCTTCCCAGCGGTGTAATACCCATGAACGATAAGCCATAAAGAGCAACCACCCTGCCCCGTTTATCCTCATCAACAATGTGTTGTAAGAGTGTATTTGTTGCAGCAAACTGCACTATCATGCCAAACCCCGTGAAAAATATCACTGTTAACGATAAAGCAGTAATGGTTGAAAGCGAAAAGATGAATAAACCAACACCAAAAACGATAGACGAGAAAAGAATAATCCTTGGCAAACTTCGAATGCTTTTACGCGAAGCCAAATAGAAAGCGCCCACCAATGCACCAGCACCAAGCGAACCAGTTAGAAAGCCAAGTAGCTGCGAGTTGCCGTGAAGGATATCGCGAGCAAAGACAGGCATGAAAACCTGAAATGGCAATCCAATAAAGCCTATTGCTGATATTAGTAAAAGGAGATATCTTATTGTCTTGTTCCTGTATGAATACCTTAATCCCTCAGCCAATTCCTGTAAAATAGAACCTTTATGATGATGAACATTTAAGGGTTTCACCCTCATCGACAGTAACGATGCTATTACCGCCATAAAGCTAAACCCATTGATCACAAAGCACCAGCCCTCGCCCACCCAAGCAATTATAAATCCTCCAATGGTAGGGCCAATAAAGCGAGCTGAGTTAATAAGCGTGGAGTTTAGCGCTATGGCATTCTGAAGTAAATCCCTCTCGCCCACCATTTCGAGCAGGAATGCGTGACGGAAAGGGGTATCGAAGGCAAGGGCAATTCCATTGACCACAGCAATCAGAACAATTTGCCAAATTTGAATAACATCGGCAAGGTAAAGAATTGCAAGCGTAAAAGCCATAACCATCGACAATGCCTGAGAGCCAATTAACACCATCCTTCGGTTTACCCTATCGGCGTAAACGCCAGCAATTGGAGTAAGAAAAAGTGAAGGTATTTGCCCGGCAAATCCAATAACCCCCAGCAAAAAAGGCGAATTGGTTAGCCTGTAAATAAGCCAGCCAAGGGCTAGATTCTGAATATACGTTCCCATGAGCGAAACAATCTGCCCATAAAAGAACTTCCTGAAGTTGGGGCTTGTTAAAGCTCTAAAAGCAAAACCAACACGATTAAAGTAGGAACGTATATCGATATACCTAAACATATCCTAAAATTGAATACCTGCTGCTAAACCAACCGCGCCATTTGCATTATAGAACGGAAGTATAACAGCATGTATTTGACTACCTCTATTCTGCCTTAGTTTAATTCGTTCGTAGGTATAGTATCAATGTCGTTTAATTAAGACCAAACTACCATAAAAAGTTAATAATGTTAATAAAA
>LUYY01000166.1 GCA_001603415.1 Bacteroidales bacterium Bact_07
TTTGGCAGTAAAGTGCTTCGAAATGCCCAACGCTTCATACACCAACCGTTACACTAACCTTGCATTAAACCACCACCCATTAGGTTTTAAAAAATAGAATGAATAACTTCGCGTATCGAAGCGATACGACATGGAAAAGGAAAAGAAAGAGGAGAAAAGTGCACTTATAGTAAATCCGGGCATTGAACAGCCACCCATAGTTAACGAGGATGCCATTAAGCGTTTCAAGGCCAAAAAGCGCAGGCTGCTTAGCGTTGAGGAGTATATGGATGGCATCAGGAGCGGGAACATACCCATACTTAGCCAGGCCATTACCCTTATTGAGAGCTCGCTGCCACAGCATCAGGAACTGGCAAGGGAACTGGTGGAGCATTGCTTGCCCCTTTCGGGGCGGTCGGTTAGGATTGGTATAACCGGCGTGCCCGGCGTTGGCAAAAGCACATTTATTGAGGCGCTGGGAAGCACCATTACCAGCCAAGGTCATAAGCTGGCCGTGCTGGCCGTTGACCCCAGCAGCGAACGGAGCAAAGGAAGCATACTGGGCGATAAAACCCGTATGGAAACACTAAGCGCCGATGCAAACGCCTTCATAAGGCCTTCGCCATCGGCGGGTTCGCTGGGCGGAGTGGCCCGTAAAACACGCGAAACCATTATTCTGTGTGAGGCTGCCGGGTTCGATACCATTTTTATTGAAACCGTTGGCGTAGGACAAAGCGAGGTGGCAGTCCACTCCATGGTCGATTTCTTCCTGCTGCTTATGCTTGCCGGTGCCGGCGATGAGCTGCAGGGTATTAAGCGCGGCATAATGGAAATGGCCGATATGATTGCCATTACCAAAGCCGATGGCAATAATATCCAAAAAGCCAAACTGGCTCAGGCCGAGTACCAGAATGCGCTTCACCTTTTCCCTGCAACCGAATCGGGCTGGGTGCCCAAGGCGGTTACATGCTCATCGGTTTACAAAACCGGGATTACCGAGATATGGGAAACCGTTAACCAGTACATGGCCTTTACCAAGGCCAATGGCTACTTTAACCACAGGCGGAGCCAACAGGCAAAGTACTGGATGTACGAAACCATAAACGAGGAGCTGAAGAACCGCTTTTACCACAGCACACAAGTAAGCACCATGATTAAATGGATTGAGCATGAGGTAACGCACAACAAGTTGAGCTCATTTGCCGCCGCTCAAAAACTGCTCGATGTGTATTTCGGTCAGAATAGCGAAAAGTAGCCTGATATGAACTTTGACGAAATTAAACGACGATTAAAACAATTCACCGTTGGCATTGCAGGTGCAGGTGGACTTGGCAGCAATATCGCCATGCACCTAACCCGTGTTGGTATTGGCAAGCTTATTGTTGCCGATTTTGATGTGGTTCAGGAGAGCAACCTGAACAGGCAGTTCTACTTCAGGCATCAGCTTGGCACTAAAAAGGTTGATGCCCTTGAGGCCAACCTGCTGGCCATTAACCCGGAACTGCACATTGAGGTTCACGATATCAAACTCGATGCACAAAGTATTGCTAAAATTTATAGCGATGTTGACGTTATGGTTGAGGCATTCGACAAGGCCGAGATGAAGGAGATTATTGCCGAGGTGTTTCAAAGTGAGTATCCCAATATCCCATTGGTCATGGGCAATGGAATGGCCGGATGGGGCAAATCGAACGATATGAGGGTGCGCCAATTCGGTAACCTATACATCTGTGGCGATGGGGTATCGGAAATTGCCGATGAACTCCCGCCGCTTTCGCCCCGTGTGGGTATCTGTGCAGCCATGCAGGCCAACGTGGTTCTGGAAATTCTGCTGGGTAGTGGCAAGTAAACCGAAGTACCATGAATTAACAAATTCAAAAGGGTTAATTATCGGAGGGATGAGGCGGGATGAGGCGGAATGAGTCGGAATGAGTCGGAATAGACCGAATGTGATGGAGTTAGAGGAAGTTAGAGGAAGTTAGAAGAAGTTAAAGGAAGTTAGAGGCAAGGTGAACAGTTAAACCCAACAATAATGGGGCGGAAAAGTCTTGAATGAGTAGAAATTGTAGAATGGAAGGGAATTAGAGTAGGTTAAACCAAAATGGGGAGGCAACATTTTTAGAGAATATTAGTCAATCGAAACCCGAAAAGCATTTAAAACAAATTGCTTGTGCTGACTTATCGAGGCAATCACGACTTATCAAAATCTTTTTAATTGCAACCTTGCCCTAATAACACCACACCATTTGAGGTGGGCAAAATCAATTTATACCTTATCTTTGCATCAAAGTAAAAATCAAACATTATGTTTTCAGGAATAGTTGAAGAACCGGCAAAAGTAGTAGCCCTTGAACGGGAAAAGGAAAACCTGCATATCACCCTAACCTGTTCGTTTGTAAAGGATTTGAAGATAGACCAAAGCATTTCGCACAACGGAGTTTGCCTAACAGTGGTGAGAAAGGACGAGAATACCTATACCGTAACAGCCATTAAGGAAACCCTGGAAAAATCGAACCTTGGTTTGCTAAAGGTAGGCGACAAGGTGAATGTGGAGCGCAGCATGAAAATCGACAGCCTGCTCGACGGACATATGGTGCAGGGCCATGTTGACCAAACCGCAGTGTGTACCGATGTTAGCGAGGCCGATGGTAGCTGGTACTACACCTTTGAGTACGACCCATCCCGAGGAAATATAACCGTTGAAAAGGGCTCCATTGCTGTGAATGGGGTTAGTCTCACCGTGGTAAACTCGCGCAATAACTCGTTTCAGGTTGCTATCATCCCTTACACATACGAGCATACAAACTTCCACGAGATAAGGAAAGGAACCGTTGTAAACCTTGAGTTCGACATTGTTGGAAAGTACATCACCAAAATTCTTAAGCAATACCTTGAATCGGGACAACTAAACAGGCTTACGGGCAAGTAAAAGAATGGCGGCTAAAAAAATCATTGAAACCCCCCGATCCCTATCGCTAATAATTGCAATCATTGTAAGCCTGATTACAGGGCTTGGCTTTCTGTTCATCACCAGTATTAGTCAAAGCCAGCAACTACTCACGCTGTTTGCCTTTACCCTTTTTGTTTTTACGGTAACCTATCTGTGTAGCCTTATACTTGTTAATCTTTTCGTATCGAAAAGGATAAAGCCGCTATACAAGGCTCTTTATAGCGTTGATAAGGCCAGTGCCGACCTTGTGGATGAGCTTGACCAGAATAATCTTTTACAAAGGCTTGAGTACGACTTGCGGGTATGGGCCGAATCCAAAACCGACGAAATAGATAGGCTTAAGCAGATGGAGCGATACCGCAAGGAGTTTTTGGGAAATGTTTCGCATGAACTAAAAACCCCCATTTTCAATATACAGGGATATGTTCTTACGCTCCTTGATGGCGGACTGGAAGATTCCTCTATAAACCGCCGGTATCTTGAGCGAACCGAAAAAAGCATAAATCGCCTAATTGGCATTGTAGAGGATCTTGAGCTAATTACCAAGCTCGAGGCCGGAGAGCTACAGCTCAACCTGGAACGCTTCAACATTATCAACCTGATTGAAGAGACATTCGAAGCCCTTGAGCAAAGGGCAAAACAAAAAAATATCACTCTCAAGTTTGACAAGGAATACAGTAAGGCTATTTGGGTTTATGCCGATAAGAAAAGGATTTCGCAAGTGCTTTATAATCTCATTATCAATTCCATTTTTTACGGGAAGGACAATGGAACAACAACCGTATCGGTTACCGATATTGGCACAAGGGTACAGGTTGAAGTAAACGATAATGGTATAGGGATTGACCAAAAGGATTTACCCCGTATCTTTGAGCGGTTCTACAGGGTTGATAAAAGCCGATCGCGCGAGCAAGGAGGAACCGGGCTTGGCCTTGCCATTGTGAAACACATTATTGAAGGCCATAAACAGGTTATTGGCGTACGCAGTAGCCTAAACCAGGGAACCACATTTAGCTTTACGCTTGATAAGCCGGGGAAATAAGCATCGAAACTAAATCATACCTAATACTCTATAATCTGTTGCCGCCTATCGCGCGAGGGGTAAAGCTCGTATCGCAATGCCTGATAGTCGATTAGCTTTCCCTCGGAATTAAAAACCGAAATAAACTTGAGCATGCCCTTATCGTTATACTCAAGGGTTGTGCGGGTTATTAAATTTCCCGATTGATCGAGTTCTTCAACCGCTGAACGCAGGTTCTTTTTATTGTACTCGTACCTGAAACTTTTCACCACCTTTCGTCCATCGGAATAGGTTTTGGTAATGGTTTCGGCCACCTTCCTGCCCAGCGAATCGTAAACCGGTTTGCAGATTATACTCATGATGGAATCAACCGGAACATAACCCTTTGAGGCCTTAACCTGACGCTGTATTTCAGTACCATATGTATCGAACACCGACTTAGTTCGGTAAACCCTTTTCCCCTTGCTATTGGTAGCATCAACCTGGATAGGTAGCCTGTTCTGGTACTTGAAGGTAAGCGTAACGTAATGGAGAGTATCGCCGGTGTTAACCATGTAAACCTTTTGGGTGGCAATCAGTGAATCGGGAGTATAGGTAAACAGGCTGTACCTGAAAAGTTTTTCGTTATCAAATTCATCGGTTCTCACAATTTGCCGCCCCTCATAAGTATGCCAAATGTAACGGTACACCCTTTGGGTTTCATATTCGCGGAAAAGGATAGTATGCACTCTATCGAGCGAATCCTTAATCTCTTGCTTAATGGCTCTGCTATTAACTGTGCGTTTCCCGTCCTGTATCTCGTAACGGCTGGTAACTATTACACGCCGTACATTTTGTGGTGGTCGGTTTTGTGCTTCTGCATTCATTAAACTAACCATCAGTAGTACAACAACTAAGGGGGTAACTTTTAGCCTCATAGCAAACAGTTTTTTATGTTGCAATTTAACGAATTTTTTCCTTAAAGGTTTTGTGATAAATCTGCTTTGAAAAATTGAGCAGTAAACTCCCTATTTGCTACATTTGCAAAAATTTTGAGATTGATGCATGAAAATTTAAAACAACTTGTTGAGCAAGCCTGGGGAAATAGGGAACTTCTTAACCAAAAAGATTACATCCAGGGCATCGAAGAGGTAATTGACTTACTCAATAACGGTCAAATCCGTGTTGCAGAGCCCAACGAAAATGGATGGCTGGTAAACGAATGGGTAAAAAAGGCCGTACTCATGTATTTCCCTATCCGTAAGCTGGAGGTAATGGAGGCAGGCATTCTGGAATTCTATGATAAAATCCCCCTTAAGCGAAATTTTAGTGCGATTGGTGTTCGTGCAGTACCGCATGCCATTGCCCGCTATGGTAGTTACCTGGCAAAGGGAGTGGTTCTGATGCCCTCGTATGTGAATATTGGTGCTTACGTTGATGAGGGAACCATGGTCGATACCTGGGCTACAGTGGGTTCGTGCGCACAAGTTGGAAAAGGTGTTCACCTGAGTGGCGGCGTTGGGATTGGAGGCGTGCTCGAGCCCGTTCAAGCTGCACCGGTTATAATTGAAGATGGCTGCTTTGTTGGATCACGATGTATTATTGTTGAGGGTGTCCGTATTGGCCGCGAGGCCGTGCTGGGCGCCAATGTGGTGATAACCCAATCAACAAAAATTATCGATGTGTCGGGATTAGAACCGGTTGAATACCGTGGCTATGTTCCGGAACGTTCGGTTGTTATTCCGGGCTCCTACACAAAGAAATTCCCCGCTGGCGAATATCAGGTTTCGTGTGCTCTTATTATTGGCAAACGCAAAGAATCGACCGACCTAAAAACCTCGCTCAACAATGCCCTTAGGGATTTTGGGGTGAGTGTTTAACCCAAGTACCCTGAGTTTAGGGGAATGAATCGGAATGAATCGGAATGAATCGGAATGAATCGGAATATACGGAATTTTGGGAATATGATGGAGTTATAGGAAATTTAGAAAAGTTAGAGGGGAAGTGAACAGTTAAACCCATAGAGGATGAGCCGGAAATATTCGGTATGATTATGAATAGTAGAGTGTGAGTGAAATTGAGTAGTTAAATCGTAACTGGGATGTTAAATTTTTTTAAGCAAATCCGCCAATTAAAGCATGTTGTTTAAATGTTTTCTTTATTTCCATTGACCAATCTCAGTTTAACAACTTAAATATGCTAATTCCTCCTTACCTGAAAGCAGTATCTTTTAAGTAAATAAAAGTATTACCTTTGTCGGTTGATTATCATGTAAAA
>LUYY01000017.1 GCA_001603415.1 Bacteroidales bacterium Bact_07
AAAAATTTATTGATGTATATCAAATTTATCAGATATATGCATATTAATATATCTATATATCTTTTAAGCATCTTACTTAGCTATTTTTGTTACTCAAATAACAGAAATGGAGCTGGAATTGTTCTCCAAGATCAAAAAAAAATGTCGAATTACTGGGAATCGTATATAAAATCAGTTAAGGCGTATAAAAGCGGATTTGAACTTAACCAACCATCTATTGAGTTAAGCACCGACGAAACCATAACCTTTGAATTCGACGACCTCTCAGAAACTATCGAGCAATTTGAGTATACCGTTATACACTGTGACTACAACTGGCAACCCTCAAACATGGTATTTATGGAATATGCCAATGGTTTTGAATTCAACCCATTATACGATTACCGGTATTCATCGGGCACCTTGGTGCAGTATAGGCACTACTCCCTTACAATTCCCAATAGCAACTTAACGTTAAAGCTATCGGGTAATTACATTCTCCGGGTTGTAAAACAAAGCAATAGGCAGGAAATAGTCCTTCAACAGCAGTTTAGGGTTTATGAACCCTTAGTAAAAATTGATGCCTTTATCCGCCAACCCATAGAACCTTATATGCAACGCACACACCAGCAATTGGAATTAACTGTAAACACTGCTCCGCTTGGCAAAATAGACCCTAACACCGATATTGCGATACTGGCTAACCAAAATAGCCAAACTTACAATGAGTTGATTTTTAAAAATCCTCAGTTCACCGATGGCACCAGGTTAATTTACCATACCTCAACGTCTCCCCTATTTGAAGGCGGAAATGAGTTTAGACAGCTAAATATTAAATCGTTTCACTATCAAACCCCTGAGCTTAAAGACATAAAACAATACGATGGGGTTTACCATACTTTACTGGCAACCGATAAAAAAGTTAAAAGCTACCGGTACACTGAAAGTAGGGATATTAACGGAAAGTACCTTGTAAAGTGCGATGATGTAAACGACAGCCCCACTGAAGCCGACTACACATGGGTTTACTTTACCCTCAATAACGATGTTCAATTTGATGGTGATATATACCTATTTGGTGAGCTAACCGGTTGGGAGCTAAACCCGAACTATAAGATGAGTTTTAACCCACAAAGTGGGAACTATGAACTAAAACTGCTATTGAAACAGGGCTTTTATAATTACAAGTATGTTTTTGTTGCCCAAACATCAGCATCGCCCGATTTTAATCGGATTGAGGCAAACTTCTACGAAACCGAAAATACCTATAATATCTATGTTTACTACCGATCACAAGGATTAAAATACTGGCGTTTGGTTGGTTTACAAGGTGTAAATAGCCGATATAAATGATTAAAGGCATTGCTATTCTTTAATACTCATTCTGCATTATATACTTCATTACTTGCATTTTATACGATTAAACCAGTTGTTTGTCGACAACCGTTGACATTGATTTACTATAACTTTAACTTGCCCTTGCTTTTAAAAAACAATTATTAACCAACCAAACCTAAACACTATGAGAAACAAGTTTTTAAAATTTGCCTTGTTGGCAATTTTTGCTGCTGTAATGGCAGTTAGCTGTTCTAAAGATGACGACCAACTCATCCAAAAACCCAATGAAAGTCAATGGACTGTTCGTCCCGATTTTGCAACACTCGATACCCGCCCGCAAGAGGTTATCGAACAATTCACCCTAACCGAAAAGGATGCCGATCTGGTTAAGGTAGATGAAACCACCCCGAAGGGTGCAAAGTACGCCTTGGTTATTGGAATTTCCGATTACTCTGGAACCCAGTACGACCTTCAATACTGCGACGATGATGCAACCGATTGGAAGAACAGGCTTGAAATGGAAGGCTACTCTGTTACAATACTGCTTGACCGCAATGCTACCTCAGCCAACATCCAATCGGCCATTAACAGTTTGGTGAGCAAAGCAGCTGCCGGTACCGAAATTGCTTTTTGCTACTCGGGGCATGGAAGCAATGGTAATATTGTTACCACTGACCTTTACTACATAAGCAGTTCATGGTTCAAAACCAAATTCTCCACTGCCAAGAGCACCAAGATGATGTTCTGTTTTGATGCCTGCCAAATTGGCGCCATGAAAACTGCATTGAATGCAACCGGAAGAGTTGTTGCTGTGGCCTCAAGCACATCAACCTACTCCTACGACGGCGATGCCAGCATGAAGAATGGTGTGTTTACCTACTACCAAATGTATGGATTTGACTACAAAGGATACACTTATCTTGAGCCCGACTGCAGCTATGCCTGCACCCAAATGAAGGCATGGGCATCGGCAAGGGGATTAACTGCTGCTCCATCGTACGCTGATTCTTATTCAGGCTATTTTGACCTATAAGATAAACCAGTACCAAATGACATGAGCCGGACTACAATCCGGCTCATTTTTTTCAACAGTAATAGCTCAAATCACAATACCTTCAATAAATCCCTCGTTGTTTAACTTTTCAAGTTTCACATCAACAACCTTTCCCGCAAGGTTTTTGTTGAATGGAATGCCTACCTTTATATAATTATCGGTAAACCCGAACATGAAATCACCTTTGCGAGTCGATTCAATCAATACTCGACGGGTTTGACCAATGTGCTTTATGTAGAACTCCTTATGCAATTTATCAGATAATTCCGTTAAAAGAGAAACACGTTGCCTAACCACCTTAGGATTTACTTTACCCTCAAATTCAGCAGCAGGGGTATTGGGTCTTTCTGAGTATGGGAATATATGTAGGAACGAAGGCCTTACCTGTTCAATAAAACGGTAAGCATCGGCAAAATCGTCGTCGGTTTCGCCCGGAAAGCCAACAATTACATCTACACCGAAAAAGGTATCGGGCATTCGGTTTCGGATTAACTCGATGCGTTCAGCAAAAAGTTCGCGACGGTAGCGCCTGCGCATAAGCGCAAGGATGCGGTTTGATCCCGATTGCAGGGGTATATGAAAATGAGGAAGGAACTTAGCCGATTGCTCAACAAAATCAACAATTTCAGGGGTAATAAGATTGGGCTCAATGGACGAAATTCGGTAACGCTCAATTCCCTCTACCCTATCGAGCTGTTGAATTAGCTCCAAAAAAGTTTCACCAGTGGATTTGCCAAAGTCTCCGGTGTTAACCCCTGTAAGTATGACCTCCTTAACGTTTTGCCGGGCAATGGCTTGAGCCTGTTCCACTATTTGACTAATTGGCATGTTACGACTCTTGCCACGGGCAAGAGGTATTGTGCAGTAGCTGCAATGGTAATCGCATCCATCCTGAACTTTCAGGAACGAACGGGTACGGTCGCCCGATGAGTATGCCGGGAAAAAATCGTTTACTACATCAATATCACAGCTATAAATCTTAACCTGCGATTTTCTACTTCCGTTTCCAATCAGGTGAGGCAGGTTAAACTTATCGGCTGTGCCCAGCACTAAATCAACTCCTTCAATTTGGGCAATCTCATCGGGTTTAAGCTGCGCATAGCAACCCACCACGGCCACCATTGCATCGGGCGATTTGGCGGTGAACTTACGGATTGCCTGACGGCACTTTTTATCGGCATGCTCGGTCACGGAGCAGGTATTAATTACATACACGTCGGCCTCCGAATCGGGCGAAACACGCTCATATCCCATTTCGGCAAACTGACGGGCAATAGTAGATGTTTCGGAAAAATTCAACTTACAACCCAAAGTGTAAAAAGCTACACGTTTCCTCCCTTGGCTCATTGCAAAAATTTTTGCAAAGGTAACAAATGAAAACCATTAAGGTTTACACCTATTGAATATAAGAATGTAACAACCAGGGCTATTGTTGCATCGTAAGGTTCTGCTTGTAATCGGTGTATAGCGTTCGAATAATACCGTCGGAAATACCAATTGTAGGAACAATTACCTCCTTTGCACCCGACCACTTCATTACCTTGAGGAAGATTTTTGTCGCCGGTATAATAACATCTGCACGGTCAGGATTTAAGCTGAGGAGCTTTATTCTATCCTCAACCGAGAAGCTGTTCAAAAATTCGTAAAGATTTTTCACTTCCTTTTGGTATAACGGCTCTCCTATTGGTTTACGTGCAAGCTTGTAAAGCTTATTGATATTACCACCTGACCCAATAATTTTGGGTTGATCCTTTTTTTGGACAATACCTTTAATCCAATCGCGAACCTGATCGAAATCAGGTTTTCCAATCATACCCTTAAGAATACGTAAAGTTCCGATGTTAAATGAGTTTGAGGCTTTAATCCCACCTTTTTCAAAAACAGTAATCTCGGTGCTACCACCGCCAACATCAACATATATATATGGTATATCGTGGTCGAGCATCTCAGCAATTCCATTGGCGTAGATGATCTCGGCCTCGCGAGAGCCATCAATTACCTCAATATTTATGTTGGCTTGCTGTTTAACCATTTCGACAAGTTCAGGGGCATTGCTGCTCGATCGCATTGCCGATGTGGCGCATGCCCTGTAAGCAACCACATCCTGAGCCTCCATAAGGTTTTTAAAGGCAATCATGGTTTTGAGCAATTTCTGTGCCCTTGGCTCACTGATGTAACCAATAGAAAAGGCATCCTCACCTAACCTAATGGGAACTCGAACCAGCGACGATTTGCTAAAAACAACTGTTTCGCCATCCTCTACCACGTTGGTAAGCAGCAAACGTGCGGCGTTTGAACCAATGTCAATTGCTGCAAATTTTAATATCTTCATTTTCACTCTCCGTAATTCAGTTTTTCGATATATTGATAGTACCTATAGAGTTCCATTTGTGAACGAAATTCTGGTTCATCCACCTTGCGGGGCTTAAACTCGTTACAACCTCCCTGGTTAACCAAACGTGCTTTCACATTATCGCGTAGTGCAAAGTCAACCACTGTTTTCATTTCCTCAATAAGTGACTTGCTGTAAATAGGGGTTGCTACCTCAACTCGGTAGTCCAGGTTACGTGTCATCCAATCGGCCGATGAGATGAAACAAACCTCATTGCCTCCATTGGCAAAGATGAAAATGCGTGAGTGCTCCAAAAACCTATCAACAATTCCATAAACCTCAATATTTTCGCTTATCCCCTTTACCCCTGGTACAAGAGCACAGGTTCCTCTAACCACAAGTTTTATTTTTACACCCACCTTGCTGGCTTGATAGAGTTTCCTTATCATTTCCTCATCAACCAGGTTGTTGATCTTTCCGTACAGGTAGGCAGGCAATCCTTTAGCCGCATTATCTATCTCCGTATCAATCAATGAGTATAAACGCCGACGCATGTTGAATGGGGCGACAAGCAGGTGCTTGTAAGTAAATGTCTTGTAGTTCGTTTCCAGGAAGGTAAATACTTTTAGTATCTCTGAAGTAATTCTGGGGTCGGCAGTGAAAAGGTTCACATCGGTATAAACGTTTGCATTTCCCTCATGAAAATTACCAGTACTTACCACTGCATACTTGCGCTCTTTGTTCTTTTCCTGCCGGGTGATAAGAGTCATTTTACTATGCACTTTCAAACCGGGTACCCCGAATATAACGTTAACACCGGCTTCCTGCATCTGTTTTGACCAATAAATATTGGCATTCTCATCAAAACGGGCACGTAACTCTACAATAGCCGTAACCTTTTTACCATTTTGTGCCGCATTAATCAATGAATGAACAACCCGCGACTCCGTGGCAACCCTATATAAGGTGATATGGATTGATTTAACAAATGGGTCAATGGCTGCCTCGCGCAGCAAGCGAATGTAATACTGAAAGCTATGAAACGGGTAGTGAAGTGTAAAATCGTGATCGGACATGACATCCAAAATGCGCATAGCATCATCTAATTCCTTTTTGCTAACCGGTTCAAGGGGTAAATTTATAAGGTGATTCCGGCCCAAACTTGGGAAACGAATGAAATCCTTAAAGTTATGGTAACGACCACCGGGTATAACATAGTCGTCCTCGTCCAGGTTGAGTCCCTTCTCAATGAACTTTAGCAAATCGATAGGGATTTTCTCATCGTATACAAGCCTTACAGGCTCGCCACGCTTTCTGTTTTTAACCCCTTTTGAAATTTTTTCCAGCAAGCTCTCCGAGATATCGTTATCAACGTCGAGTTCGGCATCACGAGTAATCTTTATAGTGTAAGCCTCAAAGGTGTCGAAAGGTAATATTCTGAATACCTTAGACAGGCAAAGCCTTATCACATCATCGAGCAAAATAATGAAGCTTTTCTCCCCTTCGTTTGGTAAAATGATGAAACGGGGAACGAATCTCGAGGGTATTTCAATAAGCGCAAACTCCTTGGGGTTTTGTTTTTGGCTATTGGTTAACTTGACTGCAAAATAAATAGACTGGTCAATCAGTTCAGGGAATTTATTATTTCGCTTTAAAATGACTGGTGCAACAAACTCCGAGATGTGTTCGTCGAAGTAATTATTGAGATAGTCAATTTGCCTCTCCGTTAATTGTGTTTCGTTAATGAGGTAGATGTTCTCCTTTTTCAACTCATCAATTATATTCTGAAAAGCGCTATCGAACTTTTTCTGGTAATCGATGACTAAGCGCTGAATTTTCTCAAGGATTTTGCGGGGATTATCGCCCATAAACTTTTTAGCACCTTTTTCATCCACCAGTAAACGGCGCAAGGTGGCAACCCTCACACGGAAGAATTCGTCAAGGTTATTTGAAAAAATTCCAAGGAAACGTAAGCGTTCAATTAACGGTACTGATGGATTTTCGGCTTCTTGTAATACTCTGCCATTAAATGCCAACCAACTTAACTCTCGGTTAACTAAAGGTATTTTTTTGGGTGCCATGTAAATCAAATATTTCGGGCAATATTAAATCATTAACCCTTATCTGGTTAAACGCATATGTTAAGAAATTGTTAAGCCTACCAGTTGAAACTCCGAAAAACAGAACTTACTTTCTCGGCCGAAAGTTCGCTCCACCGGTTAATATTAAACTCTACTCCAACAAGCCCTGATGTAGGAAGTTCATGGATACGATCGGCTACAAATCTATTTACAAGGTAAGTCAAAGTTGGGTTATGCCCAACCACCATTACACACTGATGAACATCGGAAAGCGACTTTATCATTTCCAGTAACTCCCCTTCATCGGCTTGGTAAACCAATGGCTCTATCCGGATTTTATCGTGCGAGAACCCAATTGTTTCGGCAAAAAGAATTGCTGTATGTACCGCACGGTTAGCAGAACTAGTAATAATTAGATCTAACCCTTGCACCTTCGGTGCAAAACTTCGTGCGGTGTTTACAATGTCGCTAATGCCCTTTGCCTTCAAGGCCCTGTCCTTATCGCTTTTATCGGCCTCAGCCCACGACGATTTGGCGTGTCGGAGTATGAGCAATGTTTTTGCCATTTGTAAATCGATTTTGGTTAAAGCAAATCACTAGCCAACTCGGCCAAGTAACTCCGTTCACCCTTAACGAGATTTATATGAGCAAATATTTCCTGACCATGCATTCTATCGCTTAGGTAAGTTAACCCATTCGACTTCATGTCGAGGTAAGGGTGGTCAATTTGATGGATGTCGCCAGTAAATACAAACTTAGTTCCCTCTCCAGCACGGGTTATAATGGTTTTAATCTCGTGGGGGGTTAGGTTTTGAGCTTCATCAACTATAAAAAATACATTCGATAAGCTCCTTCCTCTAATGTACGCCAAAGGTGTAATTACCAATTTATCGGTTCGTTGCATCTCTTCAATATGCATGTAATCTTTACTTGTAGGTTTAAACCTGTTTTTAATTACACCTAGGTTATCGAAAAGGGGCTGCATGTAAGGCCCAATTTTTTCGTCAACATCACCGGGTAAAAAGCCAATATCCTTGTTTGAAAGGGCAACAATAGGACGAGCCAAGAGTATTTGATCGAATTGATCTTCTTGCTGTAATGCAGCAGCCAAAGCCAACAGCGTTTTACCTGTTCCTGCCTTCCCGGTAAGAGCAACCAGTTGAATTTCGGGGCGCAACAAAGCATCGAGTGCAAATGTCTGCTCTGCATTTCGGGGCTCTATTCCATATGCTTTAACCTTCTCCACACGATCAAGAGTATCGGTTGCCTTATCGTAATGGGCAAGGGCACTGGATTTATTACCTTTTAAAATAAAATACTGATTGGCGTATGGCTTCAACTTCAAATCCTTGGCAACAAGTTTCTCATCGGAATTGTACAGTTTTTGAACTAAACCATCATCAACCTTTTCGATAACCTCTATTTCTTTTTTCAGGCTATCAATATCTTCCACTTTATCGTTTAGGTAATCCTGAGCAACAATTCCCAGCGATTTTGCCTTCATCCTCAGGTTAATATCTTTGGTGACAAGGATTACTGGGCGCTCGGGATGTTGCTTAACCAAATGCATGGTTATTGCCAAAATTCTATTATCGGGGGTGAACTCAGCAAACGACTCCTTCATTTCGGGGGGCATAGGTTTTCCGGTTTCAATTCTTAACTTTCCTAAGTTCTTACCCAAGGGCAACCCACCGTTAAAAAGTTTATCGCCAGCAATTTTATCTAATTCCCGAACAAATTCGCGTGCATGGTAATTGATAAGTTCGTTTCCTTTTTTAAACTTGTCGAGTTCTTCAAGAACCACTATGGGGATAACAATATCGTTGTCCTGAAACTTATACAAACACTGAAAATCGTGAAGAATTACATTGGTATCAATCACGAAGATTTTGTTTACTTTACTCTTTGCCATAGCTTTGTGATTTAAAATTCATCTAAATATATGAAAAACTGAGCCAAAACAACCACTTGCACCTTAAATATTTGTTAACCGTTAGCTAATAAGTTTTGAGCAATAAAAATCACTAAACTTGCACCAAAAACAAATTGAAATGACCTACCAGGAAGCCCTTGATTATATCTACTCGCAATTACCTATGTTTCATAGGATTGGCAAAGCTGCGTATAAAGCGGATTTAGGTAACACCCTCAAACTAGATGAGTATTTTGGGCACCCACATCGAACCTTCAAAACCATTCATGTAGCAGGAACAAATGGTAAAGGAAGCACATCGCACATGCTTGCAGCCGTATTGCAAAAAGCAGGATACCGGGTTGGGTTATACACCTCGCCTCATCTCAAAGATTTCCGTGAGCGAATTAGGGTTAATGGCGAAATGATACCCGAAAGTGAAGTCACCTCTTTTGTTTGCGAGCATAAAGACTTCTTTAACCAAATTAAGCCTTCTTTTTTCGAGATGACTGTTGCATTGGCTTTCGATTACTTTGCCCGCATGAATCTCGATATTGCCGTTATTGAGGTTGGGCTCGGGGGTCGACTCGATTCAACAAACATTATTAACCCTATACTCAGTGTAATCACAAACATAGCCTTGGATCATACCGATTTGCTTGGCGATACATTGCAAAAAATTGCCGCTGAAAAAGCAGGTATTATAAAACCAAATACACCGGTTGTGATAAGTCAGTACCAGCCTGAAATTGAAGAAATCTTTATTACTAAAGCAAAAGAACAGAATTCACCCATATTTTTTGCCGGCAAGGAGATAGTAATTAGTGAACAGAGCATTTCTGACAATATGCAGTTTTTTAAACTAATTGAAGGCGATAAAGAAATTAATATTGAACTCGATTTGTTAGGTATTTATCAGCGTAACAATCTTCCAGGTGTTATTAAGGCTATTGAATTGCTAAAAGTTAACAACTTTACAATAGCTGATAGCACAATTACCGATGGTCTTAAGAATGTTCAATCGTTAACTGGTCTTATGGGCCGTTGGCAAAAAATTTCAGAAAACCCTCTTATTTATTGCGATACAGGCCATAACGTTGATGGAATCCAGCATGTTGTTGACCAAATAAACCGTACACCACATAATAAATTACACATGGTTATTGGTGCTGTCGCCGATAAAAACATAGATGGGATGCTGGCGCTCCTACCCAAATCTGCTACCTATTACTTTACCCAGGCCGCAATACCAAGGGCTTTAAAACATGAGGAATTAAAGGAAAGAGCAATGTTACATGGATTGAAAGGAAACTCCTACCCTAGCGTTGCAATGGCTTTAACCGCAGCAAAAGAAGCAGCCCATCCAAATGACTTAATTTTTATTGGAGGAAGCACTTTTGTGGTTGCTGAAGTGGTATAATTATTTATGCTGATTATCAATAGAATCAAATAATTCAAAACATTTTCTTGAATTTTTTTCAAAAAATATTTTGAAGATTTCAAACTTTCGTATACTTTTGCATCGCATTTCCAACGGGGAATGACGAATT
>LUYY01000167.1 GCA_001603415.1 Bacteroidales bacterium Bact_07
AATGAATTGCTTTACTTCCCGTTTTATTTGGAATTGCCAACGGTGTTTAACAGAACAATAAAAATCAGTTTTTCGTAACAATCATAAAATAAACTGCTTATGCTGCCCAAACAATTTCTGCTTATCATCATAGCCATAATGCTTTGCCAGCTAACAGTTAATGGGCAGAATGGTAAAAAGAAGTATAGTATTAGCAATAAGCGAGTAATAGAGCAATACGAAAAGGCATTGAGTTCTTTTGATCGTTACGATTACACCACAGCCCAAAAGTTACTGCTTGAATGCGTAAAAAAGGAGCCAAGGTTTATCGAGGGGCATCTTGTGCTATCGCAGGTTTACATGGAGATGGGCGAGGTGAATTTGGCCATTGAGAGCATTCTTAAGGCTCAAAGTATCGATAAGGACTTTCACCCAAGAGCATACTACATCTTGGGCTTACTGTATTTTTCCAATGGCGAGTATCAAAAGGCACTCAGCAGTTTCGAAACCTTTTTAACCTACAAGGATAAAAGGGCAACCATGAACGATTCGGCTCGAAAAATGATAGAGAAGTGCCATTTTGCCTTAAATCAGGTTGCAAATCCGGTTCCGTTTTCACCAAAAAATATTGGTGTTGGGGTTAATACCGATTTAGATGAGTATTGGCCTAGCCTTTCGGTCGATGAAAAAACCTTGGTTTACACCGTTCGTTTGCCTAAAAGTCCCGATAAGGGAATAAAGGGTACTAAGTGGCAGGAGGATCTATACATCTCGTTCCGAAACGATGATGGCGAGTGGGCTAAAGGGGAACCTGTAAAATCGCCCTTAAACACTGAGTTTAACGAGGGAGCCCAGTCAGTCTCGTCCGATGGTAAAACCATTTACTTCACCATTTGTCGCGGTGAGTGCAATTTGTACCAGTCGGTTTTGGAACCCGATGGTCTCTGGAGTCCTCCCCAAAAATTACCACCTACAATTAATACTGAACGGTATTCGGAAAAACAGCCATCCATCTCGCCCGATGGGCGAACGCTTTACTTTGTGAGCAATCGGCCCGAGGGATTTGGTAAGTTTGACATCTGGAAATCGGAACTGAAACCCGATGGAACTTGGGGAAGCCCATCTAACCTGGGAAGTGTAATTAATACCGATGAGAGCGAGCAGTCGCCTTTTATCCATTTCGACAATAAAACACTTTACTTCTCGTCGTCGGGGCACATGGGCATGGGTGGTCAGGATATTTTTGTAAGTAGGCTCGATAGCATGGGCAATTGGACAACTCCGATTAACTTGGGCTATCCCATCAATACTCATGGCGATGAGGATGGATTAATTGTCAATGCTCGTGGGAATAACGCTTACTATTCAAGCGATATCAACCCTGAGCGTGGGCGCGACATTTTCACTTTTGAGCTTTACCCCGAGGTTCGTCCTACGCCCACATCGTATATTACAGGAACGGTGCGTAATAGCAAAACACTTGAACTGGTTGAGGCCAACATTAAGTTAGTTGATTTAAAACTCGATAGGGTTGTTATGGATGTTGTTTCGGCGCTTAAGGGGGAGTTTCTTGTTTGTTTACCTGTAAACAATCGTTACGGTTTGTTTGTATCGGCACCGGGCTATCTGTTTCATTCGGAGCATTTCGATTTAACCGAATACTACTCGTTCGATAAGCCTTTAAGGCTTGATGTTCTTTTGCAACCCATCGAAAAGGATGAGGTGATAACCCTGCGCAACATCTTCTTTGCCTTCGATTCGTACGACTTACTGCCGGAATCGAAACCGGAACTTAACTACCTGTTCGATATTCTGAAGCGTAATCCTACCATGAGGATTGAGATTGGTGGGCATACCGACGATAGGGGAAGTGCCGAGTATAACC
>LUYY01000168.1 GCA_001603415.1 Bacteroidales bacterium Bact_07
GCCCAAAAGCCTTCGGTCTCGAAGGCTTTTAGGCTATGAATTGTTCATGGAAATTTCACCTTAACTTAATCATAAAATAAGTGGGTTTTAAATTTGCACCCATATCTTTGTGGCTTATTAACAGCCAATTGTTAATAAAAAACACCAAAATGCTGGCATAAGTATTGCAATTCTTTTATAAATTGCTTATGCTAAGTTCAAGAATTAGATAGTATGAGCTTGAGCAAAACTTAAAACAAGCAAGTATGAAAGGAATGGTTAATACTAGTCAAAAGGTTGAACTTGAGTATCAGGTTAACACTGCACCGGGTGTGCTTTTCAAAAGGCTAAGCACTCCACACGGCTTATCGGAATGGTTTGCAAACGACGTTAACCTTTCGGGAAATGTTTTCACCTTTTTTTGGGATGGTGATACCAAAAAAGCCGAACTAATCGATAAAAAAGAAAATAAGTTTGTGAAGTTCAGATGGATTACCGATCAAGATGAAGGTGGAAAGCATTTTACTTTCAAACTTACCAAAGACGATCTTACCGGCGAGGTTTCGCTAACCGTAATTGAAGAGGTTAACGATGAAGAGGATATTGACGAAGTTATTTCGCTCTGGAACTACCAAATCGGTGAGCTTAAACGTCTGATTGGGGCTTAATCCATATCCAAATTTATCTGTGATTTTTAGGAAAAACATTACATTTGTGATGTTTTTCTTTAATATTTAATTCGTGAAAACACTTCATCGTTTTATCCTGAAATCGTACATAGGCCCTCTAGTAATGACATTTTTCATTACTATGTTTGTATTGCTTATGCAGTTTCTTTGGCGTTACATTGACGACCTGGTGGGCAAAGGGCTGAGTTGGGATGTAATAGCGGAGCTGCTCTTGTACGCATCGGCTGGACTTTTACCTCTTGCTTTGCCGCTAGCAACACTACTGGCATCGCTCATGACAATGGGAAACCTTGGGGAGAATAACGAATTGCTTGCCATGAAATCGGCAGGAATCTCTTTACCGCGAATACTAACTCCGCTAATTGTTCTAACTATTTTTATCAGCATTGGAGCATTCTTTTTTTCGAATAATGTAGTTCCCTACACAAACCTAAAAATATCCACTTTACTATACTCGGTAAAGCAACAAAAGCCAGAGTTGATTATTAAGGAAGGTGTTTTCACTAACCTGATTGAAGGTTACAGCATAAAAGTAGGAGATAAAGACCCCAACACAGGCTTAATGCGTCGCATTCTGATTTATGATCACAGTAAAGACGAGGAAAATACAACGGTTACCTATGCCGATTCTGGCTATATGAGGCCTACAGCCGATCAGAAATTTCTGGTAGCAACACTTTATAGCGGAAATAGCTACAAAGAAGTAAGAGATAATCGCAAACCGCGCTATACCTATAAAGAAAAACTCCCTGCCCAAAAACAAACCTTTGAAAAGGAAGTAATAATCTTTGAGCTAAAAGGCTTTGAACTCCAACGGGCCGACGAGAGCTTCTTCAAGGATAGCTACCAAACCCAGAATATTAGCCAACTGGCAAAAACTGAAGATTCGCTTTCCAAAGCCTTTAATGCTCAAATTGAATCGTTCTCACAATCGGTAATTCGAAGCAGTATTTTCCGGAATCCATACTGGGGTCGTCGTCAAAACAACATAGAAATCAAACGCAGCATCAATACTGACTCTCTCTACAAATCGCTTTCTCCCGAAGAAAAAATAGCGGCTCTTGAGCGTGCCATTGAATTTGCCCGCTCAACAAAAAGTTACATATCATCGTCGAAAGACGAATTCTATTACAAGCAAAAATATATAGCCCGTCACCGAGTTGAGTGGAACAGAAAATTCACATTGGCATTTGCTTGCTTTATTTTCTTTTTCATAGGTGCCCCACTTGGCGCCATTATCAGAAAAGGCGGATTGGGTACCCCTGTGGTTATTTCGGTGCTATTCTTTATCATCTACTACATTATTAATATCACCGGTGAAAAATTTGCCAAGGAACTGGTAATGAACCCTTCATTAGGAACCTGGCTATCGTCGTTTATTCTATTACCCATTGGGGTTTTCCTGTCCTATAAAGCAACCACCGATTCAGTAATTATGAATGCGGACTTCTACATCGAAAAGATAAAAAAGGTGTTTAATATGGTTGGATCTAGGAAAAAACATAATGTATCATCTCCAAAAACAGAATAAATTATAAATGCGAATCCTTATCATTTCACACAAACCCCCTTACCCACCAGTTGATGGAGGAACCCTAGCAACGCTTAACATGTGCCTTGGCCTTGCAAAAGCAGGTAATAATGTCACAGTACTTACCTTAAGCACGCAAAAGCACCCTAGTTCGCTTGAAATTATTCCCAATGAAATTAAGGCTCTTATCAACTTTGAAATTTTTCATGTAAATATTAAAACCAACATTTTAGGTTACATTCTTAACTTTTTGTTTTCCCTTCGTCCCTATAATATTGAGCGATATATTAACACTCCCTTCAAACGGCTGATTAAAAGAATTCTAGTTAACGAAAAGTTTGATGTTGTTCAGCTGGAAGGCTTATACCTTTACCCATACATAAATACTATCCGAAAGTATTTTAAAGGAACCATTTCGCTTCGGAGTCATAATGTGGAACATCAAATATGGCTGAAATTGGCTGATAATGAACCCAATACAATAAAGAGGATATATTTTGAATTTCTTGCCAAACGATTGGCTAGGGTTGAATCGGCCATATCCGATAAGGTTGATGCCCTTGTTGCAATAGCAGAACCCGATAGACAATGGTTTGTCGATAATAATTTCACCAAGCCTACCATTACCATTCCAGCAGGATATTTAATGGAAGAGGTTACTGAAGAACTTGAACCGGTTGACTTCCCTGCAATCTGCTACATAGGGGCGCTGGATTGGTTACCAAATGTTGAAGGCTTAAACTGGTTTCTCAATTGGGTTTGGCCACGCATTCAGTCGGAAATACCTGAAATGGAGTTTCATATTGCTGGTCGAAATGCATCGGAAGAGCTGGCCGAGAGGCTTATCACTGAGCGTAATATCATCTTTCATGGCCAAGTGGCAAACTCATCCGCATTCCTGAGTCGTTGTCCAATAATGGTGGTTCCATTGCTCTCTGGCAGCGGCATACGCATCAAGATAGTTGAAGGCATGTATCTTCAAAGAGCAATTGTAGCCACAAGCATGGCCGTAAAAGGCATCGATTTAGAACATGAAAAGCACATCTTAATTGCCGATAACCCCGATGATTTTGCCAAAGCAGTTTGCACTTTGATTTATAACCCTGATTTGGGTAAAAGTATTGCACAAAACGCCATGGAGTATGCCCGTAAAAACTTAGATGCCATTGAGTTAGCCAATAAACTTACCGAGTTTTACAAACAACTTGTAGGATGATAATCCATTCCCTTTTCTGGCTGGCAATTGGTTTAATTCTTTACACCTACTTTGGATACCTATTATTACTATGGCTATTTTGCGCCTTAAAACGAAACCATGAACAAGATTTCAAAACAAATCAAAATCAACTTCCTGAAGTAACCATTATTACTGCTGCCCACAATGAGGAAAAGTACATATTATCTAAATATCAAAATACAGTCTCGCTCGACTACCCTGCCAATAAAGTAAATCAGGTATGGGTCGACGATGGCAGTACCGACAATACCCGCGAATTGCTTTTGAACCTAAAAGGGGTAAATATTATCATTAACCCCGAAAGAATTGGTAAGGCTGCGTCGATAAATAAAGCTATGGAACAGGTACAAACACCAATAGCTATATTTACCGATGCCAATACATTCCTTTCCCGAAATTCTATAATCGATTTGGTAAAACATTTCCAAAACCCAAGAGTGGGTTGTGTTGCTGGACAAAAATCAATTAGCTGGGACGAAAATGATACACTAGCATCGAAAGGCGAAGGGATGTACTGGAAATACGAATCATTTGTTAAGACAGTTGAAAGTTGCACCGGTTCAACACTATCGGGAACCGGCGAGTTGTATGCCATTCGAACCAATCTTTTTAAACCTCTCCCCCAAAATACCATTCTCGACGATTTTGAGATTTCGGCTAACATCATAAAACAAGGCTATCAAATTAAATACGAGCATAAAACAGTTGCTTCGGAAACCGGGTCACTGACGGTTGGGGAGGAAAAAAAGCGAAAAATTCGAATAGCAGCTGGCTGTTTTCAGGCGCTTGCTCGACACCCCAACTTGCTAAATCCAGTCAAGAACTTTGAGGTAGCATTTAAATTCTTTTCTCATAAAATTTTACGTTGGATAATTGTCCCAATGGCAATCCTGATTCTCCCAATCCTCAATGGCATTATACTATTCTTTTACCAAAACCAATCAATGCCTTACATAGCATCATTCGTAGTTATTTGCTCTTTCTATGTAATTGTTTTTATTGGCTACTTAACCAGAAATTCCTCTCGAGTAGCTTCGTTTGTAACCTTTCCCTACTATGGTTTCATGATGAATATAGCCATGCTTAAAGGGTTGATTCGATTTACATTGGGCAAGCAAAGTCACATTTGGGAAAGGGCAAACCGAAAAGCTGACATTTAACAAGATGTTATTCCTTGCAAAATACTAATTTTGCGACAACTTTTTTATCAATTTATTATAGCAGCACAATGGCAAACAACGAAGAAATTAGGTTAAACACGATAGATGAAGCAATTGAAGAGCTCCGTAATGGTAGAGTAATAATAGTGGTTGACGATGAAGATAGGGAGAATGAGGGCGATTTCATTGCTGCTGCTGAACTGATTACCCCGGAGATTATCAACTTTATGGCTAAACACGGGCGGGGGTTAATTTGTGCTTCGTTGCCCGAGAAACGCTGCGATGAGCTGGAGCTTGAGCTCATGGTGGGCCGTAATACCGCCCTGCACCATACAGCATTTACCGTATCGGTCGACCTCATTGGGCATGGATGCACAACTGGGATATCGGCTGCCGATAGGGCTAAAACCATAAAAGCACTTGTTGACCCCAATACCAAACCCGAAGACCTTGCCCGTCCCGGGCACATATTTCCCCTGCGCGCAAAGGAAAAAGGCGTATTACGCCGTCCGGGCCATACCGAGGCTGCCATTGACCTTACCCAGTTAGCAGGCCTTACACCTGGTGGCGTACTGGTTGAAATCATGAACGACGATGGCACCATGGCTCGCCTTCCACAACTTATAGAGGTTGCCCGAAAATTCAACCTAAAAATTGTTACCATCAAGGATTTAATAAGCTATAGACTGCAATTTGATAGCATTGTTGAGAGAGGGGTTAAAGTTAAGCTCCCCACCGAGTTTGGTTATTTTGATTTAATCCCATTCCGTCAGAAATCTAATGGGCTTGAACACGTTGCCTTGATTAAAGGCCAATGGGAACCCGATGAGCCTGTTTTGGTGCGAGTTCACTCCTCATGTGTTACTGGTGATATTTTTGGTTCCTACCGTTGCGATTGCGGTCCACAACTCCATGAGGCCATGAAAATGATTGACAATGCAGGTAAAGGGGTTTTAGTTTACCTCAACCAAGAAGGACGTGGCATAGGCCTTTTCAATAAGATACACGCCTATAAACTTCAAGAGGAAGGCTTAGACACCGTGGATGCTAACGTTGAGTTGGGATTTCAACCCGACGAGCGCGATTATGGCGTAGGGGCAAGCATTTTACGCGAGGTTGGAGTAAAGAACATGCGACTTATTACCAATAACCCCAAAAAGATGAGCGGACTGGAAGGTTACGGTTTACACGTGGTTGAAAACATTCCCCTTGTAATTCCTCCAAACCCATACAATGAGTTTTACCTAAAAACAAAACACGAAAGAATGGGTCACATAAACCTATTCACCCCCAAAAAGGATTAAAATCCTATGCCAACCAAGGAGAATCCCCGCATTGTTTACATGGGTACGCCGGAGTTCGCCGTTGAGCCACTTAAAGCGATTCTTAAAGCCGGTTACAATGTGTCGGCTGTTGTAACGGTACCCGATAAACCAGCCGGACGAGGTTTAAAACTTCAGCCTTCGCCTGTAAAGGTTTTTGCCGAGCAAAACAGTATCGCGGTTCTACAACCCGAAAAGTTGAAAAATCCGCAATTCATTCAATCACTTAAAGATATAAATCCCGATATTGCCGTTGTGGTTGCTTTCAGGATGCTTCCAAAGGAAGTTTGGCAACTTCCCCGTTTAGGAACATTTAACCTCCACGCCTCACTCCTACCCCAGTACAGGGGTGCTGCCCCAATAAATTGGGCTATCATCAACGGCGAAAAAGAAACTGGTGTAACCACATTCCTCCTTGATGAACAAATAGATACAGGAAATATTCTTCTTCAAAAAACCATACCCATAGGCGATACCGAAACAGCAGGGGAACTCCACGACAGGTTGATGTTCCACGGAGCAGAGCTGGTAGTTGAAACCATAAAAATGCTAACCCAAGGGGATATTGCCCCTATACCCCAAAATCAAATCAACATAAATGGAGAACTAAAACCCGCCCCTAAGATTTTCAAGGAAACGTGCCGTATTAAATGGAATGAGCCGTACAATAGGGTTTTCAACCTTATCAGAGGACTTAGCCCTTATCCTGCTGCTTGGACAGAACTAAAAGTACAGAGGAATAACGTAGAGTCAGTAATACCTATAAAAATCTTCTTTGCCGAAAAACGAGAGGAATACCATTCACAAAAGCCCGGAACCATAGTAACTGATGGGAAGACTTTTTTACACGTTTACTGCCCGCAGGGTATCATTTCGCTAAAAAATGTTCAGCAAGCTGGCAAAAAAGCCATGGATATTGATGAATTCCTAAGGGGCTGGCAGAATACCGAGTTTATCGAAATGCTATAAGGGTTTTCGCTTCCTTAGGTAAATTAGTTGACCTACTTCAGGTTCATTGCCGGGTTTCATCCTATTTTTCCTGTAAAGCGATTTTAGCTTTACCCCGTACATCTGCGAAATCTTATACATGGTATCGCCCTGTTCCACAGTATGAACCGGATTCGACCTATCGGCCTTCCATCGTTTTGGCTGGATGTATAGTTCCTGTCCAGGTCGAATCACTGAATCGCGAGTCAAATCATTATACCTGTATAGCTGCCAGGGCATTAAATCCAATTCCCGAGCTAACGACTCAAAAGTATCGCCATCCTTGGCAACAATATACTTTACTCTGTTCCGGGTGTAAACAGGGCGGGTTTTGTAAAGGTCTATTTCGTAATTATCCCAATCGGTTACAGCCGCTTTGGGTGGTTTTATGCTCACAGCTATTCCTTGATCGTACCGGTAAAGCTCGTTTTCCTCAATTATCTTTATAAGCCTTTCGGCATAATTTGGGTTAGTGGCATAACCGGCTTTTTTTAGTCCATGAGCCCAAGCCTTATAATCGGTTGGGTTCAAATCAAAAAGAAAAGCATAACGCTTACCGCCTCTAAGAAAAAGGCTATGATCGGTAAACGATTGTTCAGGATTTTTGTATTTCCTAAAGCACTCGCTTTTCCTGTCATCATCGTGATATATGGTTGCACCAGTCCAATCCTTATGGCATTTTATGCCAAAATGGTTGTTTGCACTTACTGCCAGAGTGCTGTTTCCGTTATCGCTTTCAAGCATGGCCTGTGCCAGCGTTATGCTTGCTGGTACACCATACTGCTTCATATTGTTAATGGCAATGTGGGAATACATGCTAATGTACTCCTCGCGTGAAATTCGCTTTTGACCGTAGGTTGATAAATGGAATCCGATTAGGATGCCAAGCAGTACTGCAAAATTTCTTTTCATACGATAAAAAACTACTCCAAACCAAGAGACAAAAACTCATTCCAAAGTTTTTCATTGGGCGGTGGTGCAACAATTTTAATTTCCTCACCTGAAATTGGATGGGTAAATGCAAAAATACGCGAATGCAGATCGATGCCACCATCGGGGTTTGAGCGGGAATAACCATACTTAAGGTCGCCACGGATAGGGCAACCTATTTTAGATAGCTGGGCACGTATTTGGTGATGCCTACCGGTAATCAAATCTATTACTAATAGGTAGTAATTTTCAGTTCGACCTACGAGTTCATACTTCAGCTTTGCTATTTTTGAACCGTGCACCTCGCGAGCATAAACAAATGATTTATTCTTTTTATTGTCGCGTAAAAGGTAGTGCACCAGGGTTTGGGATTCGGCTGGGGGCATGTTTTTTACAATAGCCCAGTACTTTTTGGTTATTTTACCTTCCTGAAAAAGATTGTTGATGCGGCTAAGGCCTTTGCTGGTTTTGGCAAAGAGTACAACTCCGCTAACGGGCCTATCGATACGATGGGTTACTTCCAAAAAAACGCGACCAGGCTTTCCATCGCGCTCCTTGATGAATTGTTTTACCGTTTCGACTAACGATTCATCACCAGTTTTATCGGCCTGTACAATTTCGCCACAGTTCTTGTTAACTGCAATAAAATGGTTATCCTCGAATAGGATTCTGTCACTTGAAAAATTTGTCATCTTCAAAATTAGTATTGCTCACGTTCATTGGGGAAATCGAGCGATTTCACGTCGTTAATGTAGGCCTGAAATGCGCCAAGCATTTCGGCATACAGGTTATGGTATCGCCTTAAGAATCTGGGCGAAAACTCCTGATTGATGCCAAGCATATCGTGGGTTACCAAAACCTGCCCATCTACATCCTTACCTGCACCTATACCTATCACCGGAATTTTGATTTCCGATGCAACTTTTTGCCCCAAAGCGGCAGGAATTTTCTCCAAAACAATGGCAAAGCAACCGGCCTCTTCGAGCAGGTGAGCGTCCTCAACCAACTTCTTGGCCTCAGCCTCTTCGCGAGCTCTAACCACATAGGTACCAAACTTATGGATCGATTGGGGCGTAAGCCCAAGGTGCCCCATTACCGGAATGCCAGCCGAGAGTATTCGTTCAACCGATTCGATAATTTCCGAACCGCCTTCGAGCTTAACGGCATCGGCACCACTCTCCTTCATAATCCGAATGGCAGAGCGTAAGGCTAACTTTGAGTTACCTTGGTAAGTGCCAAAAGGCATATCAACCACCACCAAGGCGCGTTTTACCCCTCGAACTACTGAACTGGCATGATATATCATTTGGTCAAGTGTAATGGGTAGGGTTGATATATGACCTGCCATTACATTAGATGCTGAGTCGCCTACAAGTAAAACATCAATCCCTGCAGCATCCAGTATTCGGGCCATGGAGTAATCGTATGCCGTAAGCATTGCAATTTTTTCACCCCTAACCTTCATTTCCTGAAGCACATGGGTGGTTACCACTTTTACTTTACTCTCGCTCGACATAAATCAAACATTATTAGTTGTCAAAGGTAATCTAATATTCAGGAAAATCGAAGCTAATTTATTAAAATAGCCAAAACTGACAAAACGGCACAATCACATAGTATCATCTGAATACCTGTAAATTATAATCACATTAACTCTAAAATAAACAAAAAAACCTGACAAAGGATTACCGAAATATGAAAAAATTGTGACAGATTTTCGGCTTTTGGAGATTTTTTTTGAATGGCATAATGATTGAACACCAAGATAGGAACAATGAAATTTGAAATAATCAAAGTATAACAATAAAATTTTTAATGCAATGAGCAAGATAATAGGAATTGACTTAGGAACAACCAACTCATGCGTTGCCGTAATGGAAGGTAACGAACCGGTTGTTATCACAAACAGCGAGGGGAAGCGCACTACCCCATCGGTAGTTGCTTTTGCCGAAAACGGTGAACGCAAGGTTGGCGACCCAGCAAAGCGCCAGGCCATCATTAACCCCCAAAAAACCATATTCTCAATTAAGCGGTTCATGGGCGAAACCTACGATAAGGTTGCACAGGTTGAAGTACCACGTGTACCCTATAAGGTGGTTCGTGGCGAAAATAACACACCCCGAGTAGATATTGATGGCCGCCTGTACACCCCTCAGGAAATTTCATCGATGATTCTTCAGAAAATGAAGAAGACCGCCGAGGATTACCTGGGACACGAAGTAACCGAAGCCGTTATTACCGTTCCGGCATACTTCAGCGACTCGCAGCGCCAGGCTACCAAAGAGGCTGGCGAGATAGCCGGCTTAAAGGTTCGCCGCATCATTAACGAACCTACCGCTGCTGCACTGGCCTACGGCCTTGATAAAAAGAATAAGGATATCAAGGTTGCCGTGTATGACCTTGGTGGAGGTACATTTGATATCTCTATCCTTGAACTTGGCGATGGCGTTTTCGAAGTAAAATCGACCAATGGCGATACCCACCTTGGAGGCGACGATTTTGACCAGGTTATCATCGATTGGCTTGCCGAGGAGTTCCTTAAAGACGAAGGGGTTGACCTCCGCAAGGATCCCATGGCGCTGCAACGTTTAAAAGAAGCTGCCGAAAAGGCAAAGATTGAACTCTCCAGCACTACCACAACCGAAATCAACCTACCGTACATTATGCCCGTTAATGGCATACCTAAACACCTGGTAAAAACATTAACCCGGGCTCAGTTCGAAAAGTTAGCCGACCATCTGATTCAGCGTACCGTTGAACCCTGCCGTAAAGCTTTGGCCGATGCGGGTTTACAACCATCGGATATCGACGAGGTGATACTTGTAGGTGGCTCAACCCGTATCCCTAAAGTTCAGGAGGTTGTTGAAAAATTCTTTAACCGCAAGCCCAATAAGAGCGTTAACCCCGACGAGGTTGTTGCTATTGGTGCTGCAATTCAAGGCGGTGTTTTAACCGGCGAGGTTAAGGACGTGCTCCTCTTGGACGTTACCCCGCTTTCGTTAGGTATCGAAACTTTAGGCGGTGTGTTCACCAAACTGATTGAAGCTAACACTACCATTCCTACCCGCAAAAGCGAGGTGTTTACCACTGCTGCCGACAATCAGCCTTCGGTTGAGATTCACGTGCTGCAAGGCGAACGTCCATTAGCAAAGGATAATAAGACAATCGGACGTTTCCACCTCGACGGAATACCACCCGCCCCCCGTGGAGTACCCCAAATTGAGGTTACTTTTGATATCGACGCTAACGGTATTCTTCATGTAACCGCTAAGGATAGAGGTACCGGAAAAGAGCAGAAAATTCGTATTGAGGCCTCATCGGGGCTTACCGAAGAGGAAATCAAGCGCATGCGCGAGGAGGCTAAACGCAACGAAGAAGCCGACCGCCGCGAGAAAGAACGTATCGAAAAGATTAACGCTGCCGACAGCTTGATCTTCCAAACCGAAAAGCAACTCAAGGAGTTTGGCGACAAACTTCCTGCCGACAAAAAGGG
>LUYY01000169.1 GCA_001603415.1 Bacteroidales bacterium Bact_07
CGCGTTTAACCGTAGTGAACAGCCACGGTTGTAGTAAAACTGTCAGTTCAACCATATCGGTTTATCCCGAGGTATCAGCAGTATTTACCCCTTCCATTGATCATGGCTGTAACCCGTTGGGTGTAACCCTAAATAATACCAGTATTTTTACTGGGGTTGGAACTCCGCTAACCAACACTAATTTCTACTGGACTTATGGCGATGGCGGTTCTTCAACCACAAAGAGCCCCAACCACACCTATATTAATAATGATCCTAATAATAATGCCATTTACAATACACGCTTAAGGATTGTAAGTGAGTACGGATGTGCCGATTCTGCTTTCCATATTATTGAGGTTTACAATAGGGTGGAATCGCATTTTACGTTGGAGTACGCTGAACACTGCACACCTTTTGATGTAACGTTTAATCCTGCTGCGATAGGAGCATCAACCTATATATGGACCTATGGTGGAGCTCCTGGATTACCGGCATCGGAAACCTTTGCCAATGGCAATCCGTTCACTCGCACATTTACCAATGCCGATCCTAATAATATTGTTACATACACTGTAACTCTAGAAGCCCAAAACAACGAGGGATGTCAGGCTTTTGAATCGCACGATGTTGAGGTTTACCCCATTGTTGATGCCCAATTTAATGCATCAACCCTTGCCGGTTGCTCCGATTTAAGTGTTAGTTTGACATCTACATCAACCGGAGGTAGTTTGGTTTACCTGTGGGATCTGGGAAATGGGCAAAGCGCATCAACACCAACGGTTAACCATACCTTTACCAACCGCGGAAGTATTGATAGCGTGTACACCGTTTGGTTGAGAACAATCAATCCTCTTGGATGCAGGGATAGTATATCAAGGGATATTACAGTGCACCCAAAGGTAGAGGCACAGTTCGTGTTTGCCCAGCAATCGCAGTGTACACCTTTTTATATCGATTTAACCAATACTTCGCTTAACGGAAATACCTTCCATTGGTACACTTTTTATAATGGCGATACCATTACAAATAATAAAAACACCTTCCAGTACCTATTTGATAATACTACCCTTAACACCATACTTACCGATACCATCAAATTGGTAAGTCGCGATGCTATAACGGGTTGTATCGACAGCACCTTCCGAACCCTCACCATATACCCAAGGGTTGTATCGCGATTCGATGTAGATAAACTGGTAGGCTGCAATCCTTTAACAGTAAACTTTACCAATAACTCTTCGGGCTTGGCTACATACCTCTGGGAGTTTGGCGATGGAACAACATCAGGGAGTACCACGCCATCACCCCACTCCTATAGCCATACCTATAAGGATCAATCTGTGCAGTTTACCGCTAAATTAACCTCAACCAACGCCTTTGGCTGTAAGAGTTACAAGGATACCATTATCACCGTTTACCCATTGGTAAAGGCCAATTTCCAGTGGAACCAATTTGAGGGATGTACACCATTAACCATTACCTTGAACAACTCATCAACATCACCCCTGTATAAGTACCGTTGGGATTTTGGTGATGGAAGACCTTACTTTTACAATGACCAACCCGGGTCCGTTACCTATACCAATCCAACCAACTCGCCTCCTGTTATCATTTCGCCTACTATCACTCTTCGTACCAGCTACTCTGGCGATACTTTATGTATCGATAGCCTTAAGTTACCGGTTAAGGTATTCCCTCATATTTACCCTGATTTTACAGGAAATCTGGCAGGCTGTCATCCACTGACCGTGAATTTCAATAACCAAACAGTTGCTTTCAGTGCTAATAATAATTACTACTGGAATCTTGGCAGTGGCGTGAATTCCCTACTGAAAGATCCGACACTTACGTATTACAATACCGATAAGTTCGTCGATAGTACTTTTACCGTGAAGATGGTTGCTGTGAGCGAGCATGGTTGTACCGATAGTGTTTTCCACCAGGTAGTCGTCCATCCTAGGCCATACGCAGCCATGGAGCTAACCGGTGAGTATATATCGTGTCCACCATTTAACGTCGAAATTGAAAATAACTCCCTGGGAACCAACCTTACCTTTGAGTACGATTTTGGTGACGGTGCCGACTCCACTACGACTAACCAAGCCAATATGCAACACTTTTTCCACAATCTAAGTAATCAAACCCAACCCTACCAAATCAGGTTGCGTACAGTTACCGAGTTTGGTTGCGACGATAGCGTTTTCCAAACCATATACGTATTCCCCGAGGTGGTAGCGGCTTATGTGGCTAATCCTGGATATGCTGCTTGTAGTCCTTTCGATGTGAATTTTACCAACAATACCATTAATGCTCGCTTCTACAAGTGGGATTTTGCCGATGGCATCACCTCCTCATACCCAAACCCAAGCCACTCATTCCTCAACTTTGGTGAAACCGATTCGGTATTCAATGTAGTATTATATGCATCCTCGGAGTTTGAATGCTTCGACCGCGATACTCAGCAGATAACAGTTTATGCTACACCAATTGCCAATATTGCAGCGGAGCCACCACTACAGGTATTCCCCAATGCCACTTTTAATATTTACAACCAGAGCAGTCCTGCTGCAAGCAGTTGGAGTTACAATTGGGCCTTTGGCGATAACACCTTTAGTACCAATAAGGATCCCCTTACAAAGACCTATACCCGATGGGGTCCCAAGGATCAAAGTTTTAAGTACCGCATTACCATGCGTGTTGATGCCCCTCATGGGTGCTGGGATGCCGATACCGTTTTGGTTTACCTATTACCAACCGAACCCGTTGCCAACTTTAATAGCAGTGTCGATTCGGCTTGCGCGCCTATGGAGGTTCAACTGGTTGATGCTTCGCTTTACGCCGAGAATTACTTCTGGGAGTTTGGTGATGGAACTACATCAACCGAGCGAAATCCCCGACATACATACACTGCACCCGGTTACTACACCGTTAAGTTGACTGTTACAAACGATGCCGGCCCTAGGTTCTTCTATAAGATTTTCCGCGTTTACGAAAGCCCTAAGGCTGATTTTGCCATATTCCCCCAGCGGGTCATGTTGCCCGATGCTACTATCCACGCGTACAATCTATCTACTCAGTTTACTCGCTGCCAGTGGGATTTTGGCGATGGGTATCAAACCACTGAACGTGACCCGGTTCATACCTACGATCGTTTGGGAGAATTCAGAATCTCGCTTTGGGCTTATATGGACTATGGCAATGATGTATGCGTCGATTCAATCTCGAAGTTCCCAGCGGTTTGGGTCGAAGGAGTTGGATATCTAAAATTCCCCAATGCCTTTAAACCAAATCCTGCAGGGCCTAATGGAGGTTTATACGATGCTATCGACTATAAAAATGAGGTATTCCATCCCTATCATTACGGTGTGGTTGAGTATAAGTTGATGATATTCTCACGTTGGGGTGAACAAATTTACACCTCTACCGATGTAAATATTGGATGGGATGGTTACGTTAATGGTAAACTGGCTCAGCAAGGGGTGTACATGTGGAGGGCTATTGGTAAATTCACAAATGGTAAACCATTTGATATGAAAGGGAATGTCACCCTGTTGCGATAATTAAATACTAATTATGAATGTGTTTCGACGATATGCATTATTAGTTGCTTTTACGTTTTCTGCATTTTTGGTTTTATCCCAGGATTTGCAGTTTACGCAGTTTTATGCCAACCCTTTGTACCTTTCCCCTTCATTTACGGGTGGTGTTGTTGGTTATCGGGTTGCCGCTAATTACCGAAACCAGTGGACATTTGTACCGGGCTCCTATAATACATTTAGTTTGTCGTGGGATCATAATTCACCCGCTTTTCGAAGCGGTTTTGGGGTTATTGCCATGCGCGACCAAGCAGGCGATGGTAATTTAGCCAATACAAGGCTAGGTGTTCTCTATTCATATGATATTGAGCCATTCCCCGATTGGCATGTTCGCCCCGGGTTGGCCTTTTTCCTTCAACAAATCTCAATCGATTTTAGCAAGTTGATTTTTAGCGATCAGCTTACATCAACCCCTATGCCTCCAACATCGGTTACTCAGCCCGGGAAAGATGCCATTTGGGATATTGATGTTTCTTCTTCAGTCCTTGCTTATTCCGATAACTTGTGGTTTGGTATTACATGGGATCATATGCTTAAGCCTGTGGCTACCTTTTACGACGATAACTCAAGGATACCCTATAAGTTTACTGTTCATGGGGGATATAGGTACATTACCAAGGGTTTTTTACTCAGCAGAATCGAAGAGTCTTTTACCGTTGCATTTAATTACCGGGTTCAGGATATTTACCGACAATTGGACTTAGGCCTTTATTTTTACTCGCAACCCATTAGTTTTGGTATTTGGTGGAGGGGATTGCCCAAAAACTCAATAGGGCGCAGGGTTGACGCTCTTGCCTTTATGGTTGGCTATAAGTGGGAGCAAGTAAGCATGGGATACAGTTACGATTTCACAATATCCCGACTTGGTCTTGCATCGGGTGGTTCCCATGAAATCTCTATGATCTACGAGTTTAAGCTAACCCCTAAAAAGCGCTGGAAAGCTATTCCTTGCCCTACTTTCTAGAGGCTTTATAGTATTTTAATCCTATATAGGTTATCGTTACCATCGCGATTACGGTTACCAATATCCATAGCCAAATCAACGATGACTCTTCCGATGTTTTTCCTGAATAATTATTGTATAGGGCTAACTTTTGTTCATTGGGTAGCGAGAGGTATTCGCCTATTGTCATTCGAGATAGTAAAAGCAAAAGTTCATCCTTGTTCTCCTTAAAACCCTCGGGGTTTTGTTCGCTATACAATGCTAAAAGTTGCGAAAGATTTCTAATACCATTATTCTTTAGCATTACCAGGGCCAAATCGTTACCAAGTTGTTTCGACGATTTGTTAATCAGCTCGTTGTATGCTTTTATTATTTTAGCCCTTTCTTGCTTGGTTAATTTTTGCTCCTTTATTTTTGAATCCATCAAGTTGAAACTTCCAATTTTATCGTACAATTCAGCCAAACTGGAAATTATGGTATTCTTTTCGTTATCGTTACTGAACGATGATGCAAAATGTACTATGGTTTCGCTAAAGTTTTCGGTGCTAAACTTCCAGTTCTTTTTCAAAACCGGAAGAATATATTTTTGCTTCTCCGAAGGTGTAAGTAAAAGTAGAATTTCGGAAAGGTAAGTGTCGCCATTATAGTTTAGGCTGCTTAATTCCAGTTCATTTTGTTTGATACTAGGACTATCGGAAGGCCATGATGAACGTGGTGTTGAGTCCTTTAAATCGTATTTATTTTTTGTATTTGAATCGTGTTGTGCTAAAGGATTATTTTGGAGTTGAATGTTTGTTTGTTCGCTTTCATTAACTGATGTTTTTTGGAGTTCAGGCACACTAACCTCTTGAGCCATTTCTTCAACCTTTGATGGAATTATGCCATAAGGTTTGCCGTTTAGGTAAAGTTTCATGGGATTGTTTCCAGTAATGTCAATCTTTGTATTGGCGGCCTTGGGATTTATGGCAGCCATACCCTTTGCGGAAATGGTATCCACTACTAACCATGTAAATGATTTGTCGCTTGTACGTTCTTGTGCGATTGTTTTTGGGACAATGCTTTTTCTGAATCGGGGTATAAACAGTTCAAGTTCAAAAATATCTGTTTCGCCAAACGAACTATCATCAAAGCGAGAAAGTAGTGCAGTTGATCCATCGCCAATGGGATGGAAAAATAGGTCGTCGTCGGTTGTGTTTATCGGATAGCCAAGATTTATTGGGGTTGACCAGTCGCCTTTCCCTGAGAGTTGCGATACAAAAATATCGTATCCTCCCATGTTATCGTGTCCTTCAGAGCTAAAATAAAGCGTGGTGCCATCGGAGGCAACAAAAGGGGTGTTTTCGTTGAATGGGGTGTTAATGGTTGGGCCTAAATTGCGGACAGGTCTCCAGTCATCTTCTGATGTTCTTGTACTAACCCAGATATCAAGTCCTCCATAACCACCCCTTCGGTTGCTTGCAATGTAAAGTTGTTTGCCGTCGGGGCTCAACGAGGCATGCGTTTCGTAGGCCTCTGTATTGATATTGGGATTTAACTTTTTAATTGGCGACCATTTTTTACCGTTGTACCTGGTTACATAGATGTTGCCATCTTGTTTATCATCCCGGAACAGGTAGAGCTCATTGCCATCGTATGAAAGACATAGGGTTGAGCAGCTTAAATCGGTTTGTAATTCCAGCGTGATATTAACTGGTTTCTCCCATTCGTTTCTGTCGTTTTTACGAGCTATATTAATGGCATTGTAAAATTTTAATTTGGTTGTAAAGGCAAGCACCCTTCCATTACCCGATACCACTGCATTAAAGTTAGGGAATCGGTCATTGATTTTATCACCCAGGTTAGCCATTATGAAATCAACGGGATTGCGTTGTATTTTCGGGGAGTTTTTGGCCACATTTACCTGGTGATTGAAATATGTAAAGTCCCAGTCGCCTTTGCCTTTAGTTAAGGCGTAAAATTTATCGTATGCCCTTAAAGCATCATCAATCCTATTGACGGTAAGGTAGGCATTGCCAAGGTAAAAGAATGCATCAATTGGGGCGCGTTGCTCAGTTATAGATTCCTCATTAAATCGGGGAGTTGTACTTTGAACGGCCTTTTCCAGGTACTCAATGGCTTTGTGTTTGCTTCCGGGAATATTAAGGTAGCAAAAACCAATTCGGTAGTTAAGGTTATAATTGTCGGGTTGAAATTTATAGATTCTTTGGTATAGAGCAAGAGCCTCCTCGTAATCTTCAAAGTAGAAGTAGGAATTTGCATCGCGATAGGTTTCTTCAATCTCGGTTTTTGTTTGGCCAAGGGCGATAAGTGGAAGCCAAACAGTTAGTATGGTAAATGTAAGAATCTTAATTGCTTTCATGGGCTATTGGGGCGATTTTATGTCCAGAACAACATGGTAAATGTCTTCATCACCCTTACTTTCCGAATTCTTTGAATAGTATCCTTCTTTCCCGTTCTTAATGGGGAAAAAGAAAGTATCATCGTCGGTGGTATTTAATGGAAATCCAATATTGGTGGGGATTCCCCATGTTTTATTTTCGTAATCGGAATAGAAAATATCAAAGCCACCCATTGTTTTCAGTCCATTGGAACTGAAAAAAAGTCGTTTGCCATCCTCAGTCAGAAATGGTGCAATTTCGTCGAATGGGGTATTAATGTTTTTACCAAGGTTTATTGGCGACGACCAGCCGCTTGATGTTCGAACCGACATCCAGATGTCGAATCCCCCAAATCCGCCTTCGCGGTTACTGCTGAAGTAAAGTGTATCGCCATTTCGGGAAAGCGATCCAAAAGTCTGCCAGCTCTTTGACGTGTTGATTTCCTTTGGAAATTTTGTGATTGGAGTCCACGAATTGGTTTCTTTGTTAAATGTACTGTAGTAAAGGTTATAGATGTCGTTATCGTTACGTGATAGTAAGAGTATATTTCCATTTGAGGTTATGCCAACCGTTTTAATCTCACCATCGGCGTAAAGCTGTGGGTTGAGGTTAAGCGGGTTATTCCAGAATTCATTCCCCCTATTGCTTATGAGGATAGCATTGTAAAACCTTTGAACCGATGTGTAAACCAAAGTATTACCGCTACTGTCCGATACCGGATTCACCTCAGGGAATCGTGTAGTAATGTTCCTGCCTACAGGGGTCATTTTATGTTTTAGTGGATTTGAGGTAAAATACCGAGCATTATCAAGGGCTTCCAATTCTTTTCGGACAATTCTATACTCAGTTACTTCATTGGGTTTCAGTAGATTCTTGTATGCTTCAAAGGCTTTTTGTGCTTTATCGAATTGGCCAAGAATCCTTAATGCTCTGCCATAGTTTAGGTAGGCATCTTTAGGCGCGTTGGTCTCAGTAAAATAGCCCTCTTTGTAATTCTCGGAAATAGAAGTTATTGCCTTTTCAAAGTAAGGGAGCGATTTGACTTTTTCGTTCGGAATATTAAGGTAGCACATGCCAATACGGTAGGCCAAGTTGTAGTTATTGGGGTATGCTTTGTAGAGTTCTTGGTATAAAGGCAATGCGTCGCGGTATTCCTCATAGAGCATGTAATACTCTGCATCAACAAATATACGACGGTAGTAAGAGCTGCGCTGGGCGCTCGAACTGTTAAACGAAATAAGCAGTAAAACCATTAAAATAATACCCTGCCTCATTTGTCGAATACTTGTCAGCTAAAATGTTTTTTCTGCTTTAAACAAGCCAATATAAA
>LUYY01000170.1 GCA_001603415.1 Bacteroidales bacterium Bact_07
CATATATGTCGTTGTAATGGCGGATAAACTTTTCCCCTTTCTTATCCTCCTCCACTGGCTGAAACCTTGCATATATCACTGGTTCTGGTGATTTATACTCCGCTGCCACAATAAATGGAACACCTTTTGTGTCATGTACAAAAGTTTCATCACCAGTACTCTCTTCTATTTTTCCCAGGAAAATCCTTACCTTCCCATATTCAAGCCTCCATGTGTATTCCCGCTGGGAAAAGACCGTTCCTGTTCTTGGAGCAATATATCCTTTGTCCCGGAGTTCCTGTAAATTCAATGGAGGGCGCCCCTGTTCAGCTGTGAACACCCGAACGGCTGAACCAACCTGCTGCATATCGTCCCATAGAGCTTCCTCCTGTTCAATCGGAGAATATACGGAACGAACAGACCACATGGTTCCCGCTCCCAGTGTAACTATTGTAAGCATTGCGATAAGGGCTATAGTAAGTCCAAATCCAGCATGTTTTGATTTATTGTTGTTTCGCTTGTCTTGCTTGCTTTGTGTCTTCTTCATTTTCGCCTCTCCCTTTAATTGGTCAAGAAATTTTAAAATCCTACGAGAAAACAATCGACATGACACCGTTTATTTATTGCCATTTTATCATTCCCTGTTTAATGTTTAGTATATGAGTTGCCATAAGGTAAAAACAATACGCTATGTTTTTTTCCAGCACCTTGTTTAACCCTATGCCTTACAGATATCTTTGTTTTGAAATGTAGAAAGGAGATGGATTGCACATGGGGTTGAAGGAAATGTTATCTGGTTTTGATGTGTTGGGCAGTTCACGTACAAACAGGCTTATCAACATTTTTTTGGGTTCGAAGAACACGCTGTGGATGATTCCTTTTACCGAATCCGCTTTTTCCATTGTCAAAAGCGGAAAACCTGCCGCAGAACTTGCTTCCATGTCTATAGGGGAATATCCGTCCATATCCAGGACCGGCATAATCAATGGGCAGCCAGTGGCGGTGTGTCTTCCTCCCGGAATGGCTTCTGTGGCGTCAAAGTTTCGAGGAGATACAACAGAGGATTTTGCTGTTTCACCATTTTTCGAAAACGACACGCTAGTTTTTCGTAATGTTAATCCAGAAGGTATGTACCCTCATGGAGAGCTGATTCATGCATCCAAAAAAGGGCTCACCCATGTTCTTGACGCATGTTCCATGTTTGGTGCCACCCCGTTTTATATGGAGCCATTCTGGATGAATATTGCACGAAGTGTCCCGGCAGAAGAAGAAGGACGAGTTTTTGTATTTTATTCCCGCGACAGCGTTCATTTTTGTGCGGTTGCCTACGGAGCCCCAGTTCTTCAGCTATCAACTGCAGTTGGTTCCGGAGCGGAGAAGTATATCTGGATAATAAAGGGGATTGTCCAGGGGTTGAGGAATGCCGGTATCAGCAAGGAAAAAAAGGAAATAATCGTTTTTTCATATGGCAGGGTTGACGACGACGGACTGAAGACACTGTCTGAAAAGACAGGGTGGGAAGTATCATTTCGAAATACTGCCGGAATGATTTCTCTAAGGTAGGAATTAAAAAATGATAAAAAAAACATTGATGCTACTGTTCTTCCTTCTCATTCTTGCATACGGAATCGTCCCAACAGCGTTTTTTGCCCGTGACG
>LUYY01000171.1 GCA_001603415.1 Bacteroidales bacterium Bact_07
CTTTTTAAGGTTTTCATTTGGGCGTGATTATTATTTTTCGATTTCGTTGCCTTAATGTGATAGTTCCTTTAAAAATCGAAATTAAAAAGTTTTTGATGAAAACGCTGAGCTAATGCAACTTTTAAAATTTCGGTAAATTTTTGAGAATCAAAATAATTTATTAAATTGCTTTTGATAATATTAACCTTTAACTAAATTTAAACCTAACGTGCTATGGAAAACTTAAAGTATGCCGGTTTTTGGTGGCGCTTTCTTGCGTACCTGATTGATGCTATCATTATTGGAGCATTTCAATGGATTGTTGTTGTGCCATTCCTTGCATTAATTGGAATTTCGGCAGCTTCAGCTGCTTCGAATGGGTTTAATGAAACTGAGGCTATTGGTATGGCGGGTGCATTTATTGGTGCAGCCATGGTTACCTATTTGCTGTTAATTGTAATAATGTGGTTGTACTTTGCCTTAATGGAGTCATCAAAGTTTCAGGGAACTGTTGGCAAAATAGCTTTGGGCATTATTGTTACCGACCTGGAGGGGAATAGGATTTCGTTTGCCCGTGCCACAGGCCGGTATTTCGGCAAAATTCTTTCAAGTATGATTTTTATGATTGGATACATTCTGGCCGGCTTTACACAAAAGAAACAAGCATTACACGACATGCTTGCCGGAACTTTAGTTTGGAAAAAGTAGCACGTGCATGAAACGAAAAAATAAGGGTGACATCAATGCCACCCTTTTTTGTTATTGATAATATTTTCTTTACTGCAAAATCGCTACATCAAATCCTAGTTTCTTAATTTCATCCCAGAAAGTTGGGTACGACTTACTGGTAATTCTTGCATTATCCATGATTACCTTTTTCCCTAAAACAGCGTAAGGGGCAAGTGACATTGCCACGCGATGATCGTTCTGCGAGTCGCACTCAATGGTTTTAAGGCTTTTTAATTTCGATTTGCCATCAAAATCCAAAACTTCCACCTCATTCTCCATTCGAACATTAATGTTTGCTCCAAGTTTTTGGAATTCGGCTTTTATGGCTTCGAGCCTATCGGGGTCTTTTGTGTGAAAATATTCAATTCCACTTATGCTGAAGGGTATGCCCAAGGCTAAACAGGTGAACATTATGGCTGGAGCTAAATCGGGGTGTTGCCTAAAATTGTGGATGAACCGTTTTGTTACTTTCCCTTTGTGCTTAAGAATTATCGCATCCTCGGCTACCAGTGTGCTTACACCAAGTTTTGTGAACAGGTCTTTTACGGCAGTATTGCACTGGAAACTTTCCGGTTTCAACCCTTTAATGGTTACTTCGCCTTTATCGGCAAGAGCTACAGCCTCGTACCAGTATGAAGCTAGTGACCAATCGGCCTCTATGGAGAGTTCGCTTCCGTCGAAAATTTGGTGCTCCATAAGTACCTCATTCTCATGCCAGTCGATATTTACTCCCATGAACTGAAGTGCACGCAGTGTCATCGTAGGGTAACCTTCAGTAATAATCAGGTTTTTAAGTTCGATAATTTCTTCGGTATTTAGGTTTGGATCGATGAGTAAGCGGGCTTCAATCATTTTACTGTTAATCGAACCTTCAACTCTTAATATTTTCCCTTTGAGGTTTTTTCCTATCAGTCTGAATGGCGGATTGCCAATTCGTTCCTCAAACTGAACGTTTAAGCCGTATTTTTGGAGGAGCGTAACTATTTTTTCGGTGGTGCTAACCTTTAAAATGTTCGAAGATGATAGTATCCACTCACCGCCAAAGTATTTGATAAATGCCCTTATATGCCTTAATGCTCTGGCCGTACGGCCGCTTTTACTCTTAAGCCCTTCCTTGAATATGCTTTGGTCGATAATCTTTTCATCGCCTTTAACATCACCCTGATGGGGCAAGTTGGCATCTTTATATGCCCTAATAACTAAAAACTTATGTGACATTGGTCGGGTGGGGGGAATGGTAACCTCACCATTAATCTTTGTTTCCGATTTGGTGATTTGATACTTTATCATTTCAGTTTAGTTTTTAGGAATTAAACAAAAGTAACTAACTTTTAAACTATATCACTTGATTTGCAACTTTTGTTCAAGTTTTTGTTTGAGCTCAATGGGGCTAATGCCGTAATCGATATTTCCATTGTCGGCCAAACTGATTTTGCCGGTTTCTTCCGATACAACGATAACTAAAGCATCGGTAACCTCTGTCAACCCTAAGGCCGATTTGTGCCTCATGCCAAAGTGTGGGGGTAGGTTCAGGTTTTCGGATATGGGCAATACACAGCGCGCTGCATGAATTTTGTTTCCTTTAATTATCACTGCCCCGTCGTGTAAAGGGCTGTTCTTAAAAAAAATATTTTCCAGCAGCCTGCTGGATAGCTCAGCATTAATTATATCGCCCGTATCGGAGTAAACATCGAGTTCAGAGTTGCGTGTTATAGCGATTAAGGCACCGGTTTTGGTTTCGGAGAGGTTCTTGCAGGCTTTGATTATGGCATCAAAATTAGTATTGCTCATATCGTTTAGGTCGGTGCCAAGTAGGAGTGAGCCAAGTGCGCTTTTCCCTTTAGATGTATAACGCGAACCGAGCAGTAATAGAAACTTTCTGATTTCCTGCTGGAAAACAATGATTAGTGCAATTACGCCAACCCCAATAACCTGTCCCAGAAGATTGCCAAGCAGTTCCATGTTCAGGGCTCTCACAACTAACCAAATAAAGTAAAGCAGCACAATCCCCGAAAAGATATTCATAGCCGCAGTACCCCTAATTAAAAGGTAGATTTGGTATAGGAGAAAAGCTACTATAACAATATCAACAACGTCGAGTATTCTTACATGAATAAATAGAGTTACGGGTAATAATTCCATGGATTATATGAATTGAAATTCGGGTTGAGCAATTATGAGTTCTGATAGCTTTATGGCTTCCACCGCTTCCTTTACATCGTGAACCCTTAAAATGCTGGCACCTTTAAGTACAGCATATGTGTTTAGTACTGTAGTCCCATTTAATGCATGTTCTGGTTTAGTATTTAAGGGTTTGTATATCATCGATTTTCTTGATACGCCTACCAGTATCGGAAGTTCAAGTAGTTTAAAAGTCTCTAGGTTTTTTAAAATGGTGTAGTTATGCTCTAGGGTTTTGCCAAAGCCAAACCCAGGATCAATAATAATATCCTTAACATTTAGCTGCTTTAGCTTTTCAATTTTATCGTTAAAGAATAGCACCAGTTCCCTGATTACATTTTCGTATGTGGGGTTTTGCTGCATGTTTTCAGGGGTTCCTTGCATATGCATGAGAATGTAAGGGACATTTAATTCGGCTATGGTTTCAAACATTTTCCTATCCATTTGTCCGGCCGATATGTCGTTTATTATGTCCACACGATATTCCTTAACAGCCCATTTTGCCACAGTTGCCCTAAATGTATCAACAGAAACAATGGTTTCGGGATATCGCTTGCGTACGGCAGCCAAGGCTTTATCGAGACGTTTAAGCTCTTCCTGCTCGCTAACAGGTTTTGCCCCCGGGCGAGTAGAGCAAGCACCTACATCAATTATTTGACCTCCTTCGTCAATGATTTGCTTTGCTCTTTGGGCTATGCTGTGCGAAAATCGGAACCGGCTACCACTGAAAAAAGAGTCGTTGGTTACATTTATTATACCCATAACCATTGGCTTTTCAATGGTTATAAGTTTTCCGTTGCACTGCAACGTTTTTCTTGGCGCGAAAACTGAACGTTTTTGTTCCATTTTTTTTCTATCTTGCGTAATGTTTCAAAGGCTAAAATTACGAAACATTGCGTTAAGTTTGTTGATGTTGATTTTTAAATTTTTGATGCATGGCTTTAATAGTTGTTGAAGGGCTCGATGGTGCAGGCAAATCAACTCAAATTGACCTTCTTACAAATTACCTTAAAAGTAAATCGATTCCTTGCCATTTCCTTCATTTTCCGCGAGTAGATGCCCCATTCTTTGGTGAGCTTATTGCAAGGTTTCTTCGTGGCGATTTGGGATCAATCGATAAGGTTGACCCATACGTGGTTGCTCTACTTTACGCTTCCGATAGAATGGATGCAGCGCCTTTGCTTCGCCAGTGGCTTGCCGGTAACCATGTGGTTCTGCTTGATAGGTACGTGTATTCCAATGTGGCTTTTCAGTGCGCTAAGCTAAACAATACCGATGAGGTAAAACGTCTTCGGGATTGGATACTACAGCTGGAGTTCGATTATTACGCAATACCCAGACCCGATTTAAATATCTTTTTAAATGTGCCCTTTGACTTTACTCGCCAGCGTTTAACCGAGCAGAGAACTGGCGATTCCCGACATTACCTGCAGGGTAAGGATGATATTCATGAAAAAGACCTTTCGTTTCAGGAAAAGGTAAGGAACATTTACCTTGAACAACAACAGTTCGACACCAATTTTGTTGTTCTTGATTGTACCGATGCAAATGGACAAATGCTTAAGCCCGATGTTATATCGGAAATGATCCTTAATGAGATAGTTAGTAGGAATCTTATAAACATCTAAAAGGATTTTTATATGAAGAGATTTTTTTTGCTTATTGCAAAGTATTTACTGGCAATTGTTTTCATTTTCTCAGGATTCGTTAAGGGCATTGATCCCTGGGGAACAGCATACAAACTGCACGATTACTTCACGGCGTTTCATCTCGATTTCTTAAGCAACTTGGCACTTCCAATTGCCGTTATTCTATGTGTTGCAGAACTTTACATAGGGCTTCTTTTACTTTTTGGCGCTAAGCCAAAAGTGGCTACATGGGGAGTTTTCCTTTTTATGGCTGTATTTACCCCTCTTACTTTAATTCTGGCTATTACCAACCCCATATCGGATTGCGGTTGTTTTGGCGATGCCATTAAGCTGTCGAACTGGGGAACATTTTATAAGAATATAGTTTTTTTTACTGCCGCTGCTTACCTTTTTGCTAACCGAAAAGAGTTAAACTCAAAGTATGGTTTTTTTAAAGAGAATGCTGTTTCATTAATGCTTTTAGCCTTAGCCTTTGTGCCACCAGTTCATGGTATTCGCCATCAGCCTTTAATCGATTTTCGTCCATTCCATATTGGTGCAAACCTACTGCAATACACTACCGTTCCCCAGGATGCCCCACACGATATTTACAAAACGGTTCTCTACTACCAAAAGGATGGTGTGGTTAAGGAATTTGATGAAACCAATTACCCATGGAACGATTCTACTTGGGCTTTTGTCGATTCCAAATCGTATTTGGTGAAAAAAGGATATACCCCACCCATTACAAACTTCACATTATATACCGAAGATGGCCAAAATTATACCGATAGCATCCTTCATTCAAAGGGTAATTTGGTTCTAGTAGTTGTTCCGAACATTAAATATCTTTCAGAACCCGCTATTGCCAAATTTCAAGATTTACAGAAACAAGCGCGTAATAAAGGCGTTGAAATATATGGATTAACCTCGGCTGCCGGTACCGATCTGGCCAATTTGGAAAACAAACATGGTTTGTTTTTTACCTGGCTTCAAGCCGATGAGGTTATGCTTAAAACCATAGTGCGCTCATATCCCGGCATGCTTTATCTATACGATGGAACAATTATTGGCAAATGGCATTGGCGCGACATTCCCGACAATCTGTTTAGCAGTGAAAATCCCTTATCATTTTCCTTAAAATCGATACAAATTAAATTGGAGTATGCTTTTGCAGCATTATTATCGTTATCTTTAATAATTATTTTGTTATTGTTTAACCGAGATAACTAAATCAAATTTTATATTATGAAAGCATTAAAGAACATAATTACTTGGCTTTTAGTTTTGTCTTTTCTACC
>LUYY01000172.1 GCA_001603415.1 Bacteroidales bacterium Bact_07
GTACATGGATGCTTCCAACAAGATGAAAGCTGCTAAAGAAAGCGCTACCAAGATCAACACCGAACTTAACGATGCTATTGCTAAAGTTAAGGGCAAAAAAAAGTAATTTAACTACTTGCAATAAAATCCCCGGCAATTTTTTTACCGGGGATTTTTTTTTGATATTTGTACCCGTATGAAACCGATTTGGAAATATAGCCTTATTGCTCTTGCAACTCTATCCGCACTAGGAGGTGGATTTGCACTATTCTATTACTCTATACCAGAACCACCCAAGGGAGATATCGATTATGCCCTGGCTTCGCTACAACAGGCATCAAAGTCAAACGCCCGGCGCTACTCTAAGGAAAAGTACTTGAAAGCCAAGGCATATTACGATTCAGCCATGAAGCACTGGAACGTTCAAAATAAGCGTTTCATTCTAAGCCGTGACTACCAAAAAGTATCGTACTTTGCCAAGAAATCGGCCGAAATGGCTAAAAGCGCCACCCACAACTCGAAGGAACTATCAAAGAACTTGGTTATAACAGTTAAAGATAAGATAGACGATCTTACATCCCTTATCTCGAACATGAACGACCTTTTTCAAAGGTTACCCCTGCCTGATGAGTTTCGTAGAAAAATTTCAAAAGGCAAAATGCTAATCCATGAGGCAGAGGTGGCATTTAAGAAAGGCGATTACCTGGAATCGTCGGAAAAAATTAAACTGGCCGAGGATTTAATAATGGATTCCTACAAGAAAACCCTCGACGACCTGGAAGATTACTTCAACTCGCAACCCTACTGGAACCGGCTAGTTAAAAGCGCTATTAGCAATACAGCCAAAAACAACTCCATGGCAATAGTAGTAGATAAATTTGCCCGTAAGCTATATATCTACCAAAACGGAGAAAGGAAGTACGAATTTGATGCAGAATTTGGGAAAAACTGGATGGGCCGTAAACGCCTGAAAGGCGATAAAGCCACCCCAGAAGGAATCTATTTGGTAAAGAGCAAAATCCCTGCAAATAAGACCAAATACTTTAGGGCATTGCTACTCAACTACCCAAACTCCGATGATATTGAAAACTTCAACAAGGAAAAAAGTGCAGGCCGCATACCCCAATACGCTCAAATTGGTGGCTTGATTGAAATCCATGGGGATGGCGGAAAAGGAACCGATTGGACCGATGGCTGCATTGCCCTCGACAACAACGATATGCTCTTAGTTTATAAGATTGTTGAAGTTGGCACTCCTGTGGTTATTGTTGGTTCAATTGCCGATTTCAATACCATTGCCATGAGTCTAAACCTTAAACGTAGTCATATAAAGGGTTAACTATGAATACAACTGAAAACAACATCGACTTTAACTCTGAGATAAACCCTAAAATTAAGCGTTTCGGCTATGCTATTTTGCTAATCAACATCATACTTTCAGGCTTTATCATTCTTTACTTTTATTTTACTTACTTTTCACAACCTGTTGCTGAACTTGTAGTTCAAAACAGGAAGTGGACAATTGCGCTTGATTCCGTTCAGAACGACAAGGTTGATCTGAAAAAACTCAGCAAAGAGGTGGCTACCTTGGCACAACAATTCCAAAACCTAACTCCCTCGCAACCATACATTGTGGTTAACACAACCTACAATCGTTTTAGGCTATACAAAAATCGCAAACAGGTTCGTGAGGGATTTTGCAGCACAGGCAGCTATACCCTGCTCAAATCGCACGATAAGCGCCAGTGGATATTTCATACCCCAAAGGGTATGTATAAGGTACTAGGAAAGGTAACCAACCCTGTATGGCGTCGCCCCGACTGGTCGTATGTAGAGGAAGGGTTGCCCATTCCATCGGCCAACGACCCATCGCGATGGGAAGCTGGCGTTTTGGGTGATTATGCCTTAAGCATTGGCGACGGCTACCTCATTCACGGAACCATATACAAACGCTTTCTTGGTATGCCTGTTACCCACGGTTGCATCAGGATGAACGACGACGACCTGGAAGCTGTTTACAAAACTTTAGAGTTAGAATCGAAGGTTTACATATACTAATGAGCTTGTTTATGCGAAAACCCATAAAAATAACGCTATACACCACAGCCATACTGGTTGTAATAGTTGCCGTTACCTACACCATTCTTAAAGTAGTTGCATTCCAAAAGGCTATAAACAATGTTGAGCAATACATGACCAACGAACTCGACAAACGAAAAAAAACTATTGAATGGGTAGCAGAACCTGATTCAAATATCAAAAGTTTACTTATCCAAAAAGCTTACTACCAAGCGTTACTTACAGCATCGAAATCCGATTCAATATTCTTAGCCATTAACATACCCGATAGCTCCATTTCGCTAATGATTAAAGGTGTGGTTGCCCACAGGGCAAAAGCTGAACAGGTTAAGGTAAGCCCACTGTTCTCGGCTATCAATCCACCATTACTAATTCAAGGATTGTCGGTACCCTTTACTATTTCCAAACACACCTCAACCATCCCAAAGGTTCCATTAATGGTGAAAATCGCCCCACGCGACACCTCAGAATACACCCCCGATGTGATCCCCGATACAACCGACCTTGATCCCGTAAACTTTATTCTTGAACTTAAGCCAAATATTTTGCTCTATTTTTACGAGTCGAACCCATCGCAATCGTCCGACGGATTTAATCAGTTCAAATTCGATTTAAGAGAACGGACATGGACGGTTGTTCAAGATTTTAAACGAATATCCAAATTGAAGACACCCGTTTACAAGCCCTACATAAGGTTTAGATTGAACAAGAAAGACGCCAAAGTGATTTACCGTGCAGTACCAGAACACGGGCAAGTAATTCTGCGATTGGAATAAAAAAAGAGTTGACCATGAGTCAACTCCTGGGTCGGGGTGGGGAGACTCGAACTCCCGGCCTCTACGTCCCGAACGTAGCGCGCTAGCCAACTGCGCCACACCCCGTTTGCGCCTGCAAAATTACTACAATTTTACAATCAGCATAATAGTATTGCGCTGTTTTTTGGATTTTTTATAACTTGTGCTACAAAATCCAACACCTTTTGGAATGGACGAGTCGCTTTTACATTTTATTTGGCGCTATCAGTCCTTCACCTTTAACGGGCTATGCACCACAAAGGGCGAAACGATTGAGGTAATCGATCCCGGATTATATAATACCGATTCTGGGCCCGATTTCTACAATGCAAAAATCCGGATTGGCAAAACCATCTGGGCTGGCAATGTGGAAATGCATATTAAATCGTCCGACTGGTTTGCTCACAACCATCAAGCCGATGGCGCTTACAATAATGTTATTCTGCACGTTGTGGTTGAACACGACAGGCCAGCTAAAACATCAAATGGAAGCGAAATTCAAACCCTAGTGATACCCTACCCTGCCGAGCTGGCACTAAGCCACGAAAATCTATTAAAATCTACCGAATGGATTCCGTGTGCAAGCAAAATTGGTGGAGTCGATTCAATACTAATAGGTTCAACCATCGACCGTATGCAAGCCGAAAGGCTTGAAATCAAAAGCAACCGGGTGCTTGACATGGTTAACCAATGTGCGGGCAGTTGGGAAGAAGCCTTTTACCGTGACCTTTGCCGTTCGCTTGGCCTAAAAACCAACGCACTCCCTTTCCAACTTTTAGCACAAAGCCTTCCGCTAAAGGTATTGGCTAAGCATAAGAATAATGCTTTTCAAGTGGAAGCCCTTTTATTCGGGCAATCGGGTTTACTGGAAAAAGCAAAACCCGACGAATATGCCACTGCTCTGAAAAAAGAGTACATCTACCTAAAAGATAAATTTAACCTTACACCTATTGAGGCCAGCCAATGGAAGTTTATGAGGCTTAGACCTGCATCGTTCCCAACCATTAGAATAGCCTTGCTCGCCATGCTTATTAATAAATCATCAGGGCTTTTTTCGCATCTAATGGAAGCAGAAAATATCAATCAGCTAAGGAAACTACTAAACGTTGAGGCATCGGAATACTGGACAAACCATTACCTTTTCGGCGAGGAATCGAAACCCTTGAAAAAACACCTGGGAGACGAAACCATAAGGCTGATCACCATCAACACTATAGTACCGTTCATGTTCAGCTATGGCCGGAGCAGGGCAAAGGCCAATCTGGAAACAAAAGCACTTGCTTTACTTCAACAAATGCCCCCAGAAAAAAACTCAGTAATTGAAAATTTCAAGCATTTGGGCATTATTTCAACAACAGCCTTTGACACCCAAGCCTTAATTCATCTGAAAACAAGTTACTGCGATGCCCGAAAATGTATTTACTGCCCTATTGGTGTTAGGATTTTGCGAAAACAACTCTAATTTTAGCGCATCTTAAAAGTTAAAAATAGTGGAACATAAAGGGAATCGATCGCTTTTACTGGCAATAACCATCCTTCTGAGTATAATCGCAATAGGAACTACTGGTTATATTCAGATTGAGGGTTTTACCTTTACCGAAGCAATTTACATGACAGTAATAACCATTGGAACGGTTGGTTTCAAGGAAGTTCGTCCACTATCGCCCGAGGGGATGTGGTTTACCATAATGCTAATCATATTAAGCATTGGGTTCATTGCCTATGCTGCTTCATTCCTGGCAAAATACTTCTCCGAGCAAATTTTACTGCGATACTCAAATAAGAAGATCATGGAAAAGACGATTGCTAAAATGCACAACCATGTAATAGTTGTAGGGTATGGCCGAAATGGTTCACAAGCCGTTGAAGAACTGCTTGATCACAATATACCGGTTGTGGTAATTGAAAACAGGCCTAAGGTAATTGAGTACATAAAGCAAAACCCCAAAATAGCATATGTTGATGGCGATGCCACATCGGATACAACATTGCAACAGGCAGGAGTTGAAAGAGCCAAAGCCCTAATAACGGCATTGGCTAGCGATGCCGACAATCTGTTTGTGGTTATTACGGCAAGGGAGATGAACCCCAAAATTCAGATTATTAGTCGTGCCTCGGCGGTGACCAACGACCGAAAGTTAAAATTAGCGGGAGCCGACAATGTGATATTGCCCGATAAGGTTGGCGGTCAAAAAATGGCAAAACTTGTCATACAGCCCGATATACTTGAATTTGTTGAAAATATCATGCTTAAACGAACAGGAAATACTAGTCTCTACGAAATATCCTGCAAAAAAATTCATAATATTGGGGCAAAAACAATTCAGGAGTTAGGGATAAAAGAAAAAACTGGGGTAAACATTGTGGGGGTTCGAAATCCAATAGGCGAATACGTTCTTAACCCTGAACCAAACTACTTAATCACACACGACACCATGCTTTTTGTGTTGGGTACCATTGATCAAGTGCAAAAATTAAAGGATTTAATCTCCTAAACCTTACAGAAAATGAGAATTCTTGTTACGGGAGCAAATGGACTCGTTGGAAAAAATATTGCTCGGGCATTAAGTTCTACACCAAAGTTTGAAGTTTATGCCACTTCGCTCAAGAAATTGCAAATTGACGGTGCAACCACTTTTACCTCGAACCTGCTTAATGCCGACATAAATCACATGATTGATGACATAAAACCGGAAATACTTGTTCACTGCGCAGCCATTTCAAGCCCCGATGCCTGCGAAGTTGATCGGTTTGCATACCACCGCATGAATGTGGAACTTACCAAACGTTTTGTATCGGCATGCGTGGACTACAATGTACACATGGTATTCCTTTCAACCGATTTCATTTTTGATGGTTCAAAGGGCGATTACACCGAGCAGGATACAGCCAATCCAATCAATTACTATGGCGAATCGAAACTTGAAGCCGAAAATCTAATACTTGCTTCGAGCGTAGGTTCAACCATCGTTAGAACATCGCTGGTTTATGGTATAGAGCCTAAACTTTCACGCCCGAATATCATTACCCGAGTAATCGATAACCTGAGTAAGAGTAAGAGTTACAAAGTACCAACCGACCAGATTCGAACACCAACCTATGCTCCCGATTTAGCCACAGCAATAGTGCAGATTTGCCTAAATAAAACTACGGGAATATACAATGTATCGGGCCAGCAAAAAATTTCGGTAGCCGATTTTGCCGTTCAGGCTGCAAAGTCCTTTGCTCTTAACCACGAACTCCTATTCCCTGTTAACTCAAACGAGTTGGCCGAAGCAGCTCCAAGGCCAAAGGACACTTCGCTGGTTATTGATAAAGCAAAAAGTGAATTAGGATACCAACCCACTTCCATCGAAATGGCACTTGAAAAGATTAAACAAACCCTTTACAGCTAAAATATATTATAAACATTCCTTCTACTTGTATTTCAATAATTTAAAAAAGAAAAGACTGAAGGTTGTTCGAAAAAAATATGCCGATAGTAATGATATTGAAAAAAAGGTTTTATCTTTGCACCTCAAATTAAGTAGTAAATCTACCCACTAATTATCAGTGTTATGAACTATTTGACGGCCGAAAAAAAACAAGAGATTTTTGAGAAGTACGGGAAGTCCAATACCGATACCGGCTCACCAGAGAGCCAGATCGCGTTATTCTCCTACCGTATCAACCATTTAACTGAGCACTTAAAGGTTCACCGTAAGGATTACGGCACCCAGCGCGCTCTGTTGAAGTTGGTGGGTAAGCGCAGGAGACTTTTGGATTACTTAAAAGAAAACGATATTGAAAGATATCGAACAATAGTAAAGGATTTAAATCTCAGAAAGTAAGAAATCAAAAAAGGCAATTTCTAAAATTGCCTTTTTTTAATCACTACCTAAACCTCCAGAGGATGCAAATCCTTTGGGGTTTAATTGTTTAAACAAAGACAATTTAATATTGATTTCATCTATATACATTTAAATTATGCAGAACGT